>CAZWZW010000014.1:0-32481 GCA_964639125.1 uncultured Verrucomicrobiota bacterium | reverse complement strand
ATAACAACAAAAAAGCGCCCCAACGGGACGCTTTCCTGCATCTAGTCTGTAGACCATTTAGAACTTAAGGTCGGCCTTCTTTAGACGAGCAGCGAGTTCGTTGAGCACGCGCTCGTCATCGGCGTCGCCTGCGGATTCAAACACGGCGCCAAAGCGAATGAACGGCCCGGTATTGTCCCACGGAACCGTGGAGATACCCTGGTTTTCAATCAGATAGAGCGAGGCTTCTTCCGCGTTGGCGAAGGAGACATCGCCCGCGCCCTTCGGTGCGTTGGTATAGAGGAAGAAGGTACCCCCCGGCATTTTAGCATCGAAGCCAACTTCCCGGAGAACTTCCACGATACGACGCAAGCGCGTTTCATAATGCCCCCGAATGCCTTCAGCCAGGCTTTCGTCGGCAATGCCTGCGCAGGCCGCTTTTTGGATCGCCTTGAACTGCCCGCTGTCACAGTTATCCTTAATATTGGCCAGGGCATCCACCGCCCAGCTTGCGCCGCAGAAGAAGGCCAGACGCCATCCGGTCATGTTGTAGGCTTTGCTCATGGAGTGCAGCTCGATGCAACAGGCCCTGGCACCCGGGCGCTGCAGAATGGAGGTGCGCTTACCGTCATAAACGAGCGTGGCATACGGCGCATCCTGCACGATGAGAATATTGTATTTCTTCGCGAAGGCGATCAACTCGTCGTAGAACTCGTCGGTCGCAACGGCGCCGGTCGGGTTGTTCGGGTAGTTAATGTAAAACAGCTTGCAGCGTTCCGCCTGCGCCGGATCAATCTTGCCGAGATCCGGCAGAAAAGCGTTTTCTTCGAGTAGCGGAATGTCGACGACTTCACCGCCGAGATATTTGGCATGCGTCGCCATCACCGGATAGCCCGGAACCGTCTGGAAGACCACATCGCCGGGATTCACGAAAGCCAGCGGCAGCATGGCCAGCGCAGGCTTGGTGCCGATGCTGTGGTTGATCTCAGTGGCGACATCGAGTTCGACGCCGAAAAAGTTTTTCATGTAGGTTGCTGCGGATTCCTTGAATTCCGGGATGCCGTTATCGGCATAGCCACGGTTTTCCGGCTTGTCCACTTCCACCTTCAGTGCTTCGCGGATTGGCGCAGGGGCAACCTGATCGGGCTCACCCACACCAAAGTCGAGGATCTCCAGATCCGGGTGCAGCTGACGAGCTTTGGCCTTTGCGCGCTTAATTTTTTCAAATTTATAGATTTCGGTCGATTTACCGAATTGGGCTCCGCCGATACGATCAGCGAAGAGTTGCTCATGATTCATCCGTTTTCTCCTTCCTAAATTTATCTCGAACCGGCGGGATCAGTTTCTCCAGTTCACGATGGATCCGATCCGCACTAAATTTCTGCAGGCCAATCGAGCAGGATGTATTCAGGTATACTCCGTTTTCAATATCCGGGTTTTCCCGATACAGACCAATGACCAAGCGTTCAGCAAGCACATCCGCCGCAATATAGATCAGGTCAACCACACGACCGGCCTTCGTTGAATATTGCTTTGAATAAACATACTGAAGGTTGCGCGCATATTCACCGCGAACAGTAAACTGATCCTCCGTGCGGCGATGCCTATAACCCCGCTTCGTCATTTCCGATTTAACAATACCACCTAATGATAACATGGGATACGCTCCTTCTCGATTCCTGCCACAAAAGATCAATCATTGGAAATCCGCGTTTTGAGTCAAGGAAATCCATCGACAGATTGACAGTTAGTTTATTCCAACCCGGTGCAATTCAGTGTCGAGCACAGAAGAAGGCCGCACAAAAGTGCGGCCCCCAGCAAGCCCCAAACTATAATTATTTCACCAGCTTCAGGGCTTCCACCTGTCCCTGACGGGCATAATCGGCTGCTTCGGCCAGAATCCGTGCCGCCTCCTGCGGAGCATGGAAGCCCATGGAATTTTCGGCCGCAATGTAGTCGAGTCGCCACTGCGCTTTGCGCTGAAACTCAAGAGCCGGCTCGAGTTGCTCGGTAGTTGCTCCAGATGCCTGCGCAGCTTTCACGGCATCGAGCAGATCCATAATGGCGGCCCCGCCACGCTGCAGCAGATTATAGTTGTTTTGCTGAATGGTATCGACGCGCGCCTTGATTTCCACTTCCGAGAAGTGGTGGCAGGTCTGGCAGGCGCGGTTAATGTTCAGCAGCGGGCTGCGTACCCAGTGATCGGAAACCTTGGAGGCACCGTCACGCATGTAGGGCATGTGGCAGTCGGCGCAGGCAACGCCGCTACGGGCATGGATGCCCTGGCTCCACAACTCGAATTCAGGATGCTGCGCCTTAAGGATTTCTGCACCGGACTCCTTGTGCTTGTAGTCGTAGAAACGCTTGCCATCGGAGAATACGGTTTCATTCCATTCTTTTTCAGCACCATCCATCGTCAACCCGTTGCCCCAGGGGAAGGTAAGCGGCATGGCGCTTGAACAATAATATTCAACGTGGCACTGGCCACAGGCAAATGAACGCATTTCGGTGCGGGTCGAATCCACGTTTGGATCATAAGGCGTGTTGCGCGGCCCCTTCCGCCACATTTCGATGGATGGAATAGCCGGAACCGGTGCATCGGATTCTGCCAGCTTCTGAATCCCGACCATGAACGCCGGTCGGGTTACACGCAGTTGCATGGATTCTGGATCGTGGCAGTCGACGCAGGAAACGGGGTGGCCGTGCCCCATGTCGTGCACCATCTTGTTGAGCTCCTGATACGACATGGCGTGGGTCTTGTTCATTCCGGCGAGGGCATCGCCATCGCCAAGGGCGCGATAGACCGGCATAATTGAAGCATGGCAGTGCATGCAGGAACCGGACTGCGGCTTGGTCTGGCGCTTGGTGGCTTCCTGGTCGGAAAGCATATAGGCATGGCCGCGGCGGTCGCGGTAGTCGATCGAAAAGGCATAGCCCAGGAACATGCGCTTGAGCCATGGGTCGCGTTCAATTTTTTCCGCGGGAAGCGCTTCGCTTCCGCCATGACCGCCAAAGCGGGTCTTGGTGGCAATGGCAGTACGCTTGTAGGAATCGTATTGCTTCGGCCAGTTTTTGCCCCACACGGCAGGATCGGTGGTGTCTTCAGTCACATCCACCAGTCGAACATATGTATTGCGCTCTTCGCTTTTTCGCTCCGAAATATTAACCAGCAACGCAGCTACACCCGCCACCGCAATGGCAATTACAATGATGAGCCCGAGAAATATCCCTACTCCACCTGATTTATTATTCAGCTTGCTCATAATGCATCCTTTCCCTGTTTTCTCCTCGATCAATCCCGCCAATACCCGTCGGCAACGCACCGTGGCCGACCGAGGCATGACAATGGATGCAGCTAACTGCATCCGGATTATTAACGGCTGTTTTGAAAAGCTCGTGAACCATATCATTATGGCAGTTCACGCAGTTGTGCTGAAGAATCCGACTGTTCTTCTCTTTAATCATGATCGGCTCGTGGAAATTCTGCAGAGTAAACGCCTTCGAGTGGTGATAGCCGTTTTCCGCCTTGGCGATATACTTTGCGATAAAGGTGTGCGGCAGGTGGCAGTCGACGCAACCGGCAACAGCATGATGACTCGATTTTAGCCACGAGTTGTATTGCGGAGTCATGATGTGGCAATTCACACAGGCTTTCGGATCCGCGCTGAAATAGGAAAACCCATTTGCATATTTAAACGTAAAGGCCCCGGTTCCGATGAACAATCCCAGCAATACGCCAAGAATTATCATTTTCTTATCTCGACCCATTTTCTCCTCACCAAAGTGCCTGAACCAAACTCAACGGAACATCCAAATTTCACGATCACCTTACGCGTACGATCGTAAGAATGGAAAGGTGCACGATTTAATTGGGTATTGAAAAGCATATTTACCAAAACAATTCTTATTTATGTGCGGTTTCATTTTGACAACAGACGTTCGATCCTGCTTGCGTCGTTCGCCCGCAACCAGTAAGAGGGACAGCCCTTATATAAATTTAGAGAAAATCCATGAGTTCAAACAGACTAGAAACCTATTCAGTGAACGTTCTTGGCTGCAAGGTCAACCAGTATGACGCGCAACAGATTGAACAGTTGCTGGAACGCTACGGGCTCGATCCGGCCGAGCTTTCGGATGATGCCGATGTGATCGTAATACACACGTGCGGAGTCACCGCCGCCGCTGCCCAGAAGTCACGTCAGACCATCCGCCGCATGCAGCGCAACAATCCCCTCGCCCATGTCATCGTAACCGGGTGCGCCGCAAACGATGAACTGACACAGGTTGATCAGGATCCCGTCTTCCGCATTCCTGCCGGGTCCGACTGGCTTCAACGCCTCGCCGAACAGCTATCCAAACTGGCCATGCCCAACACTGATATTGCAAAAGGCATTGAAACCGACACCTTCACCATTTCGCGCTTTGATGGCCACACCCGCGCCTTTCTGAAGGTGCAGGACGGGTGCGATATTGGCTGTTCATTCTGCATTATTCCGCAGCTCCGAAAGGAGCCGCGCGATAAGCAGATTGAAATGGCCGTCAAGGAAGCAACCGCCCTGACCGAAAGCGGCTATCGCGAAATCGTCGTGACCGGCGTTAGCGTGGGACTGTATGGCCGCGACACGGGATCGTCGCTTGCGGACCTGCTCAAACAGCTGGTCGAGATTCCGAACATGGGAAGAATCCGACTTTCCAGCCTGCACCCGAACGAGCTGACCGAAGAACTGCTGGACGTCTGGTCCTCATCCAAAAATATTATGCCGCATCTCCACCTCTCCCTGCAGTCTGGCTCCGATGCCGTGCTGCATGCCATGCGCCGCGGCTATACGGCCGATGAATATTATGCTGCCGTGGAGCGTGCCCGTTCCGCCCTTGACACCCCCGCTTTCACCACCGATGTCATCGTTGGCTTCCCCGGAGAAACCGATACCTATTTTGAGGAGTGCTATGACTTCTGTAAAAAAGTGGGTTTCTCTCAAATGCACATATTCACCTATTCCCCTCGCCCGAAAACCATGGCGGCCAAAATGGGTCGGCACGTCAACGGAGCGCTAGCCGCCCGGCGCAGCGAACATCTCCAGAAACTCAGTCAAGCAATGGCCCAGAACTATCACCATCAATTTCTTGGCCAAAAAATTGATGTGCTTGTGGAAGGCTCCAAAGACGGTTGGGCTCAGGGATATTCCGAGCACTATATCCCGACCGAGTTCAAATCAACGGAAAACCTCAAGGGCCAGATTGTTTCGCTCACGCCAGTAAGCGCATCTTCATCCGGCCTTGTTTGCAACTGAAAAACGATAGCCGCAGGCCGCGACCGCAGATCCGCTGCAGATTCCCGCCCTGCCCATTTCCCGCATAAATAGTCTTTTAACGCCAGCCACCGATACGATATCGTTCGCCCATAAATTATGGAAGAAATGGATAAAAACCTAGATGAAGAAGTCCGGCTGTGGCAGGAAAAGCTCTTTAAGCGCTCCATCCGCCGCACCAGCAAACTTGACCGGATCCTCAATCTCGCCGGAAAAACGACCAATCTCCAATGCCTGGAGATTAGCTCTGGCGACGGCGTAATCAGCGCAAGCCTGCGTTCACTGGGTGGAAGCTGGAAAACTTTTGTCACCACGGAAAAAGCGGGCACCTCTCTGGGCTTCAACCTCAACGAAAAGATTTCCCTCATTGAAAACGGCAAACTGCCCTTTGAGGAACATACGTTTGACCGCGTCGTCATTGTCGATGCCCTCAAAGGAATTGCACAGGACGCCGATTTTATCCAGGAATGTCATCGCGTACTTAAAAACGATGGATGGGTCATCATCAGCGAGGAGCGCCGTTGTCCAATCAGTTTTGTTGCCCTGCTCCAGCGCATGTTCAGCAGCTCGCCCATTGCACACGGGTATAAGCGAAACGGGTATAGCAGCGGAGAACTGTTCAACATACTGCGGGATGGGTTCGATGTTCCGGAAATCATCTGCTATTCCAACGGACTGTTCGAAGCCGTCTGCACGATCGGCGCTTTTCTTCAACAACTGATCCTGCACGAACACTATTGGCTGGTGCGCGAAAAAGTGGGTCAGGATCAGCTCTACCGCTACCGGAAGCTGAACAGCATCGGAGGAGGCGTCTATCCACTGCTCTGGATCATCTCCAAATTTGAATTCCTTCCGGGACACAAGTTGCTGATCAAAAGCCGCCGCCGACACTGGCGACCACGCCTACAGCCCAAGCTGCTCGATGGCCGGTCCATCGCCGAAGCCGCCATCAACACCAAAATCGGCACCGCCGCTCCCTTCTAAAATGAAGCAAAACTACCGAATACTCGAACAGGCCATTGGCTACCGATTCAAGAAAAAGCCTCGGCTGGAACTGGCGCTCACCCACCCCTCATACCGCTACGAAAACCCAGACACCGCGGACGACAACCAACGCCTCGAATATCTGGGCGATGCCGTCCTCAGCCTGATTTCCGCAGAATATTTATATAAAAACAATCCCGATGCCCGCGAAGGC
Source organism: uncultured Verrucomicrobiota bacterium (assembly GCA_964639125.1). Taxonomy (GTDB): domain Bacteria; phylum Verrucomicrobiota; class Kiritimatiellia; order Kiritimatiellales; family Pontiellaceae; genus Pontiella. The sequence goes on along the minus strand of CAZWZW010000014.1, from coordinate 25,995 downwards.
GATATGAGCAAACTGCGCAGCCGCCTCACCCAGGACCGCAAGCTGGCACAGATCGGCGCATCCATCGACCTCGGAAAAATGCTACGCCTTGGACACGGTGAAGAAATGAGCGGCGGAGCCGCACGCGCCTCCAACCTGGCCGATGCCATCGAAGCCATCATTGGCGCAGCATGGATCGATGGTGGCGCACGCGCCGTAAACAAGATTTTCTGCAAGATCTTCCTTCCCGAGCTCAACGAGCTCAAAGAAGCCGCCATCGAAAGCAACCCCAAAGGCGACCTGCAGGAATATGCCCAAAGTATCGGATCCGATATTCCTATCTACGAAACCGTTGAGACCACTGGCCCCGAACACAACCTCATCTTTACCATCCAACTGACCGCCTGTGGAAAAACATGGAAAGCCGCCGCCAGCAGCAAACGCGAAGCCGAGCGCAAAGCCGCCTTTCAGGCACTGGAAGACCTCTCAGAAAAAGGTGCCTAACCGGGAACACGAACCGCCTTAGCCCGCACAGATCCAGGCTCATGAAGGAGCACAAGAGCATCATTGAGAGTAGGGCATTGACTGCTGCCGTGCTCATTCGTTGATTTCATATCAAACGTGCGGGTCTCATTCCCTAAAAACCAGGCAAGCTGCCGGAGGCAGGGCTAATGGGTGACCCCTTTTCAGATCGATCGATCCCCCATTGAAGAGTTACCGGATAGTGACATCGCACACCGGGTGTTCAGTGCTCAACGCTCTGTCCATCTGAGGAATATAGGATTAAAAAAGAAGAGCAAACCCGGTTCTAATATTTCTTGCTCCAGTTTTAGCACTTTGATTTCCCGCCCAATAATCCAGTCATCCAGCCTTTCATTTCGCCCTTAATTCATTATTCTCTTCAAATCTGAAAAATATACGTGGGTCGATAACGTTAGTTATGGGTTGCTATGGCACATTTTAAATACATTGGACGAACAAAGCAGGGCGAGCGGGTCGAGGGCGTCGTTGAGGCGAACGACCGCGCGGGCGCTGTCCGTCAAATTGAATCCATGGGTCAGATTCCGGTTTCCATCAACGAAACGACCAAAACGGTGAATCAGGATTCGGACAGCAAAAAGCGCTTTAAGTTTGAGCTGGGCTTTCAGCGCAAAGCCAAAATGAAGCTGCAGGACCTGCTCCTGTTCTCACGCGAGCTGTCCGATCTGGTGGCCTCGGGCATGACCATTGGGCGGGCACTGCATACGCTGTCCGCCCGCAAGGACGAATCCGCTGTTGGACGAATTATCGAAACCCTGCGCAACGAGATTGTGCAAGGGACCTCGTTTTCCGATGCACTGGAACTTTATCCTGAAACCTTTTCTTCCTTATATGTCAATCTGGTACGTGCCGGCGAGGCCAGCGGAAATCTACCGCTTTCACTGGAAAATATCTGCATCCACTACGAGCGCGTGCAGGATGCCCGCAGCAAGGTTATTGCGGCTCTGATCTACCCCGGCATTGTGATGACGGTGGGCGGTCTTGCCGTCATTGGCCTGATGATCTTTGTTGTGCCACAGTTTGCCAGTTCGTTTGAAGAAATGGGCGCAACCCTTCCAAAGCCTACCCTGATACTGATGCATGCCAGCAATTTGATTACTCGGTACGGGCTGTTTTTGGCTATTGCAATTGTTGCGCTTACGATCTTTATCAAGCGATCCATCAAACACGGCAAAGGTCAGCAGATTTGGCACAAGACCGTGTTGAAGCTTCCGATTATGGGTTCGATTGTAACCGCCAATGCCTACGCCCACTTTTCACGAACACTCGGCACCTTGCTACACAACGGGGTATCGGTGCTTCCCGCCCTTGGAATTGTTGAAAAGACCATCGATAATGTGGTGATCGCGGCCGAAGTGGGCAAGGCTCGCGACCGGGTAACGGATGGCGCAAGTATTTCGAAGCCGCTGGCTCAGGGCAAGGTTTTCCCCCGGCTACTCATCGACATGCTGGCGGTTGGCGAGGAAACCGGGGATCTGGCAGGATCCCTATCGCACATTACCCGGCGGTACGACACCGAACTGGACCGGATGGTTAAAATGTGCACGACGGTACTGGAGCCACTTCTTATCGTGCTCGTTGCCATTGTCGTGGGCGGCATCGCAGTTTGCCTGTTGCTTCCGGTTCTCACCTTAACCGACTCATTACATCTTTAATCAAACTGAAGGAGACATTCCATGAATCAAAGTCAGCAGAAAAAGAAAATCAATAAACGCTCAGGTTTCACCATGATCGAAATTCTCCTCGTGGTCGTCATTATCGGCATTCTGGCCGGCATCGCAATTCCGCGCATGGGTGGAAAAACGGAAAAGGCGAAAATCGCCCAAGCTAAGGCTAATATTACGGCTCTGGGCATGGCGGTTCAGGAATATGAAATGATCAACGGAAACTATCCGCCGAATCTCGATGCCCTGCTTGATGAATCCAAGGGCGGCCCTTTCATGGAAAAGAAAAAGGTTCCGACTGATCCATGGGAGAAGCCATTTATCTATACTGCCCCCGGCGCGCATAACACGCATTCCTTCGACATCTCCTGTACAACACCAAAAGGTAAAACCGTCAACAACTGGGAATAGGCGCGGCGATGCCGCTTGAACCTCGAACTTTGAACGCCAGGCAGGGAACTTTGAATGAATATTAGTGCGCCTTCAAAGTTCAACCGTCGACGTTCGAAGTTCAACGGTCACCGGTCTGGTTTCACCCTAATGGAAGTGATACTGGTTCTCGTCGTTACCATAATCCTCTCCAGCATCTCATTGCCCTATTTTGCGGGAACGTTCCGGGGCACTCAGCTGCGAACCGCATCCCGCACGATCAGCCGTATGGCGCGCTACGCCCGCAGCATGGCCATCATGCGGGAAACCACACTGACCCTTGCTCTCAACCGCGAGACCTTGGAAGTCTATCTGGGCGAATCCAAAAAATCCTCAACAGACGAAGCGGATGGCGAACTGGATCAGGAAGTGCTCAAGCGGCTGGGTTATGTGGAAGGCGGAGCATCCGGGTCGCTTGACATCGACCGGGAGGTTCAGCGTTTTCTGCCCGAGGGGCTTACGATTCGTGAGTTTGAAAAGGAGTGGACCGAGGAAGACGATCAGGATGCGGACACCTACTTCGTCAACTACTACCCCAATGGCCAATGCGACTGGTTTAAGCTGGAACTGGAAGACCAGCGAGGACTTGGGGTAAAGTTGGAAAACGATCCCATCTCTGGAAAAGTCCGATCCGAATTCACACAATAACTTCGACGCCGATCCGTTATACGCGCAACAAAGAGAAGACGGGGAATGGATAAAACGGATATTGATTGTATCAACGCCTACCTGAAGGGCGACGCCAATGCGCTGGAGCCCATGGTGGAAAAATACAAGCGCCCGCTCTATTCATTCATCCTGAAAATGACGGAAGGGCGCGAAGATGCGGATGAGATCTTTCAGGAAACCTGGTTTCGGGCGCTTAAAAACATCCATAAATTCCGCCATAATAATTTCCTGAGCTGGTTGTTCAGAATTTCCCACAACCTCGTCATCGACCGGGCGAGGCGGCGTAAAAAAAATATTTCCATGCAAAGCAACATGGGCGGAGACGACAGCGACCACACCCTGGAAGACCATTTGGCTGCCCCCGGAATTTCCCCGGCCGAGGAGGCGGGCGGAATCGGGCTGGGGAAAACCATCGAAGAGGCCGTCGGAACCCTGTCGCCGGAACAAAAGGAAGTATTCCTTTTACGCATGAATTATAACACTTCGTTCAAGGAAATAGCGAAAATCCAGAAATGCTCCATCAATACTTGTCTGGCTCGGATGCAATATGCACTCACCAAATTGCGTTCTATACTTAAGGAAGAATATGACGAGCTGCAGGAGGCCATGTCATGAAATGTAATAAAGCAGAAAAACTGATCCTTTTACGGGATTCCGGCGAAATGGCGGAACGACTGGCCAATCCGCTGGCCGCACATCTGCACGACTGCAAATCTTGCCAGCGGTTCCAGCATGCACTGATGGAATCGCAGGGCATATTCCTCTCCAAGGAAGAGCCCGGCGCAAAAGCGATGCAGAATGTGTTGCGCGAAGCGCGCCGCAATGCACCCGAATTGCATACCGCTAAAACCTTCCACTGGAAACCTGCACTGACCATGGCGGCATCCGTCATGATCGGGCTGGGTATTTTCTTTTCAGCCTATCATCCGGATAGCGTGGGTATGGAGCTGGTTGTGACCGAAACCGATCTGCTGGACTCGGCTGACCAAATCGTAAGCGTCATGTATAGCGAACTATCTGAAGACGACCTCGCCTTTAACTTTCTCATGACCTTCGAGGAGGATTTTGAGGGTTAACAGGTGAAGGGATGGTCTTCCGGACCGTCCGCGGCCGAAGCGACGTCTACCTCAGTCGCTCTTTCAGCTCTGCCACTGAATTGATCGGCTGTTCACAGGCAAAATTGCGGCAGATGTAGACGGTTGTTTTTCCCCCCATCATGTCCTGATCTTTTGTGAATGGAGCGAGTTCGACCAACTCGTTCGACTCCGCGGGATCCTTGAACAGCACCACCTTGCCCGGCTTGTAGACGGAGTTGATATAATCTAGCATTTGCCGGGTCTGTTCATTCTCCCGTTCACCGACCACTACGATCTCGACCGTCTCACCGGCAGCAAACTGCAAGGCAAGCAAGGCCTGCGCAAAGTTGGATGGCGTCCGTTCTATGGATTCACCAAACGCTTTGCCAACTTCAACGGCTTGTTGTTCAAGTTCCGACCGGCCGGTCAGTCGGGCCAACTTGAGCAGATTAAACAACTGCACGGAGTTACCGGACGGAATGGCGCCGTCATAAAGCTCCTTCGGACGAACGATTAATTTTTCCGCACCGGCGGCCGTCATGAAATATCCGCCATGGTCCCGGTCCATGAAAGATGTGGTTAGGATATCGTTGTATCTTAAAGCGGTTTTTAGATAGCGAGCATCCAATGTGCTTTCATAAAGTTCCAGCAGTCCGAAACTCATAAAGGCATAGTCTTCCAGCTGCCCCGGAACCGCAGTATGACCGTCGCGGTAGCGATGCCACAGGCCCCCGCTCTGTTGGGTTATCTCTGCCTCAACGAAAGCACTGGCATTGATCGCAGCACGTAGGTAGTCATCCGACCCAAATGCGCGAGCCGCCTTTGCAAGGGCGGCAATCATCAACCCGTTCCAGTCGGCCAGAATTTTTGTATCCTTCAACGGGTGAATGCGTTTTTCACGGATATCGAACAGCTTCTTCCGTGGGCCGGACAGTCGCGCCCGTTCACCGTCGTTCAACAGCTTAGTCAGGTGCGGAATATTCTTTCCTGTAAACTTCCCGCTGGCCTCGTCGCGAAAGTTCCCCGTCTTGGTTATATTCCAAACGGTGGAGACAAAGTCCGAATCGACACCCAGTCGGGATTTAATTTGCTCGGCCGTCCAAACATAAAACAAACCCTCTTCACCTTCCGAATCGGCATCTTCGGCGGAAAAGAATCCGCCACCGGGTGCTGTCATGTCACGTAAGACATAGGTCAGGATTTCTTTAGCGACATCCGCATAGAATTTATTTCCGGTCAATTCGAAGGCCTCGGTGTAGGCTATCGACAACAACGCTTGATCGTAGAGCATTTTTTCAAAGTGAGGAACCAGCCAGCGCGAATCGGTGGAGTAACGGTGGAATCCAAATCCTACCTGGTCAAAAATTCCGCCCTTGCGCATTTCCTCCAATGTATGCTCAACCGCATCGATCCCTTCTTTCTCGCCCTGACGGAGCAAAAACACCAGCCGGTGCGGCATGGGAAATTTGGGCTGCAGCCCAAACCCTCCATTGCGCCCGTCATACTGACTCATCAATTCCCGGTAGCCTTTTTTTAAAAGATCGGGACTCAATGCCGTTCCTGAACCTTGCGTTGACTGCTTCCCCAATACGTCCGTAATTTGGTTCGCCGAACCCAGCACCTCTTCTCGGCGATCTTTCCAGGCGGAGGAGATGCGCGCGATCAACTGTTTCATGCCCATTCGCCCAAAGCGAGCTTCGGACGGAATGTACGTTCCTGCATAAAATGGTTTCTTGTCCGGCGTCATTATGATCGTGAGCGGCCATCCGCCCGAACCGGTCATCATCTGGCAAACCGTCATATAGATATTGTCAATGTCCGGGCGTTCCTCTCGATCGACTTTAATGCAGACGAATGCTTCGTTCATCAGTGCCGCGATCTCCTCATTCTCAAATGATTCGTGTGCCATCACATGGCACCAGTGGCAGGTGGCATACCCGATCGAAAGAAAAATCGGCTTATCCTCGGCCCTTGCTTTTTCGAAAGCCTCTTCACCCCACGGATACCAATCCACTGGGTTGTGTGCGTGTTGCAGTAAATAGGGGCTTTTCTCGTTCGCCAAACGATTTGTAAACCTGGGCATGGTGTTTTCCTTGTTTGCCTCGAAAGCTCGAGCATTTCCAATAAGGGCCATCAGAAAGATTAAAATAACACGTACTTGCTTCATGGCCGAAATATATAGTACTAATCTGGTTCTTTAACGAGCGATAAACGTATTTATTTAAGGTGTACCCCCAGAAAACACGCACCTGATCAATTTCATTTGAGGTTTTATTGGTGATGGAAAAGAAAAAACATGTTGTGGTGGTTGGAAACGGAATGACCAGCATTCGCTTTTGCGAACAGATGCTGGAATATGATGCATTGCATGAATACCGGTTGACAGTACTGGGTGAAGAGCCTCTTCCCGCATATGACCGAGTCGCCCTCTCTTCCTGTTTTTCTGGAAAAAGCACCAAAGACCTTATCTTTGCCGAAGCACGATGGTATGCACACTGCAAAATCGACCTTCGCCTAGGCACACGGGTCACGAACATTAATCGCGCGGATCAAAGCGTCACGACCGCCGAAGGAAGCACCATCAGTTACGATCGATTGGTGCTGGCCACCGGTGCCCGACCGCATATTCCAAAGATAGGGAACACCAACCTCAACGGCGTCTTTGTGTATCGAACCTCGGCCGACGTCGACTCGATTTGCGCCGCAGCACAACAAGCCAAGCGGGCCGTCGTCATCGGCGGTGGCCTGCTGGGACTTGAAGCGGCAGAGGCCTGTCTGGAACTCGGACTTGAAACCACGATTATTGAACGCGCCGCGCACCTAATGACCTGCCAGCTTGATGCCAAAGGCGGTCAGTTCCTGCGAGAGAAGGTCGAAGCACTGAACCTCAACGTCCGCACGGGGGAACAGGTGCATGGGATTGAAGGCCGTGATGCCGTTGAAGCGGTGCAGCTGAAAAAGGAATCCATCCCGGCCGACCTGGTGATATTGGCCACCGGCATCCAACCCAACGATGAGCTGGGGAGCGAGGCGGGACTGGCCATCGGCGCCAAAGGCGGAATTGCGATCAGTGAAACCGTACGCACCTCCGATCCCAACATCTACGCCATCGGTGAATGCACTTCGTTCAACGACAGCACGTTCGGCCTTGTTGCTCCGGGTTATGCCATGGCTGAAGCCGCTGCCGCGCACCTTGGCGGTATCAACAAAACCTTCCAACCCGGCGCGCCGGCCTCCCGTCTCAAGCTGCTTGATTTGCAGGTCGCCAGCATCGGCACCCCCCTCCTTGCCGAACCGGATGCTCACTGTATTGTCAATCTAGACACTGAATGCGGTGTCTATAAAAAACTCATCACCGATTCCGATGCCAGATATCTGCTTGGAGCAATCCTTGTGGGAGAAACTTCAGAATTCAGTCAGCTTCAAAAGGCGCTCGAAGAAAAAATCGAGCTACCGGAACATCCTGAAACGCTGCTTGCACCGATTGGCGAGCCATTTGAGCCGGAGCTGGAGATGGAGGACGACGATGTCGTCTGCTTCTGCAACTACGTAACCAAAGCCGACATCTGCCGGGCCATCGACCGGGACAATCTCAAATCCACCGGCGATGTTATGGGCACCACCTATGCCGCCGGCGTCTGCGGAAGCTGTCTCGATCTGGTCGATACCGTCACCCAGCAGCACCTCGCCCGGCACACGGGTTGATCCGCCCAAAAAGGCACAAAAAAAAGCGCCCTTCCGGACGCTTTTTTTTGTGCCTTTGTTCTGACTAATTTAAAAAATTACATCGGAACAACGTTAGTAGCACATGGGCCTTTCTGACCTTCGCCAATGTCGTACGAGACTTTCTGTCCTTCGTCGAGCGTAGCGTAACCAGAAACTTTAATTTCAGAATGATGAACGAACAAATCGGTTCCGCCACCATCAGGAGTGATGAAGCCAAATCCTTTTTCCGAACTGAACCATTTAACTGTACCTGTATCCATATCTTGTATTTCCTTATTGAATGAAATGTCTGTTTACCGTGTAATTCATTTTTTTTCCACAGAAATCGTCAACAATATTCAAGGAAGAAATTAGGCCGCAGATTAGCCCCGGATACTGCTCGGGAATCCTTCCCGTCATTAAGGCAACCCCATATCGGGTGTCCTGATCCCTTTTCCAGGGAGTCCCCACCCAATGGTGGAAGGATTTAAACCTCAACTGTGTCATGCAAAAAACCCAACATTAACCCTCTTTTAAGAGGGTTTCTCTTTTCTGTTTTAGCCTGAAGCTATAAATATCGGGAGTTTTTGACCCCAACGGCTTCTTTTTTTTAATTCCACTTCCCGGGGAATACCTATTGACGCACGCTTGGGAATAAAAGTAGCTTTCCTGCATGACTTATCGAACGCAAAGGCAGCCGGCATAACTCGAGGCATGCAATTCGCTCCTATCGGACAACACACGAACTCCCCACCCCCCACTCAGTGCCATGAGCCCAATAACCATCCATTTTGATAATGCCAGCGAAGCCCGCGATATCAGCGTGGTTCTGGGAGCTCTTATTGAGCGAGTCGAAGCTGAACACGGGCTTAAGATTATAATGCGCGACATCGTCATGACGATTGAAGGTGCGGTAAAGCCCGCCACCCAGATTGCTGTTTTCATTGAAAACCTGCGCGAAGCGCATAACCGGACCCACCTCGATGAACGCGCCGTAACCTATGCCTACGATGCGTTCTGCCGCGGCGACGAATCCGTCTTTGAAAAACTGGCCAGTATCCGGGTGGACGTCAGCCCCCGGAAATCGGCCATCTTCCCGAAAACACTCGGACAACAAATTTATCTGAACGCACTGACTGAACATGCCATCACCTTCGGGATTGGTCCTGCAGGAACCGGCAAAACATACCTTGCCATGGCCGTGGCTGTTTCCGCACTGCTGCGGGACGAGGTCACGCGCATCATTCTGACACGGCCCGCCATCGAAGCCGGTGAAAACCTTGGTTTTCTTCCCGGAGACTTCCAGCAAAAGGTGGCTCCATATCTTCGCCCGCTCTACGATGCGCTCTACGATATGATGCCCACCGAATCCATCGAAAATTATATTGAGCGTGGAATCATCGAGGTTGCCCCCCTCGCCTATATGCGCGGAAGAACCCTGAACAATGCTTTTATCATTCTTGACGAGGCTCAAAATACGACGCCGCAGCAGATGCTCATGTTCCTGACGCGATTAGGGTTCGACTCGCGGTGCGCCATTACCGGCGACCTCACCCAGGTCGACCTGCCCAACCGCAACTCATCTGGATTACTGGAAGCCCGCTCCATCCTTAAAAACATTGCAGGACTGGAGTTTATTGAACTGACCGAACGCGATGTGGTACGCCATCCGCTTGTACAAAGTGTGATTGAAGCGTATCAGAAACAACGTACTTAATAGATTTATGAAAAAAGGAGCCCATTTTGAAAACACAGCTCTTTAGAAAAAAACATAAAGGCATTGCCGAGCGCAAAACGGAAACAAAGCGCAAGAAGGATGTGCCCTATAAGACGATCGGCCTTGGCCTGCTGCTCTGGCTGGTTGCAACCTGGCTGTTTTTTGGCCACGGCATCTACAGGCAGATTGATATTGCCGAAGGACAAAGTGCACCAGCCACCATTGTTTCCGCGGTGGATTTTGAGTGCGAGAACCTACAGGAAACCGCGTTCAAGCGCACCAAGATTGCCGATACCGTTCCTCCCGTCTTTTCCATCGACCCCGCCCCCGCACAGCGGGCATCAAAAGTTGTGGCGGCCATATTTGACCGAATGGAAGAATATGGAAAAGCCACAAGTAATGAGTATCAGGTGGTCCTCAACTCCATGGACGACGTTTTACTCGGTTCTGCGGTGGGATCCAAAGATCTGATCGCCGCCTTCCCGACCAATACGATCGCGGCAACCAAAGTGGTGCTCATGAACGGGATTGAAGAGGTCATGCATGCAGGAGTCCTCTCGGAAGAATACCGCATGACACTTTTTCAAAATTCACCCGAACGCAAAATAACCATACGCAACACCGATCAGGCTGCATCGAAAATCGTTGACCAACAGGATGTATTTTCCGTTCGCCGGGCCATACGCAGCATATACAGCCTGCTGCCCACCATTGAGCAACGACGACTTTTTGAAAAGCTGCTACCCATGTTGATCGCCAGCAACATGACGTATGACGAGGCGGCCACTGAAGAGTTGCAGAAAAAAGCCATGGAGGCCGTCGAACCGGTCATTCAACAATATACCGCCGGAACCACCCTGGCTCAGGCAGGCGATGAAGTGACGGCGCAGACCCTTCTTCTGCTCAAGAACCACCAGCAAAAAATTGTGGAAGAGCAGGAAGTTGTCGAGCAGGTGCTGGAAATTATCGGCAATGGAATTCTGCTCCTGATTGGATTGATTTCAGCTTCCATCATCCTTCGCGTTGTGGCTCCCGAATTAATATGCCAACCCGACAAAATCCTACTCATGGTCATCCTGTCCCTGACAACATTGTGCATGGCCCGCCTACTCACCCACCTCTCAACACAGTTTTCGTTTATTTCCTCGTCGCAGATCATGTATCTCGTGCCACACGCCCTGGCGGTACTGCTCACCGCCATCCTGCTCGGCGGCAGTGCTGCCATCTGTCTCGGCCTATGGACAAGTTTTGCAACCGCGGTGCTCTTCGACCAATCCTTCACGGTTTTCGCCTTTGGCATACTGATCACCATCGCGGCTACCACCACGGCCCGCAAGGTACACCGGCGTTCAAATCTATTCAAAGCAGGCCTTTGGGTCTGCATCGCCAAGGTTTTTTTCATACTGGTCACCGCCATCCTTAACCGGCCAACCGGCCCCGTTTTGGCCGAACAGATCTTTGCGGCTATCGCGACCGGAATTCTTTCAACCGTGCTCACGCTGCTGGCCCTTCCACTGTTTGAGAAAATCTTCAAAATCACAACCGACATTACTTTGTTGGAGCTTTCCGATATGGGTCACCCACTCCTCCAAAAAATGGCGATGCAGGCCCCCGGAACCTATCACCACTCGCTGATGGTCGCCACGCTGGCACAGAATGCCGCCGAAGTCATTGGAGCGAACCCGTTGCTGACCCGCGTATGCGCCTACTATCACGACATTGGAAAAATGGCGAAACCGGAATTTTTCACTGAAAACATTCAGCACACGGAAAACCCGCACGACGAACTATCCCCCCATATGAGCGCGCTCGTTATCTCCTCCCACGTCAAAGAGGGGCTGACACTGGCCAAGCGGCACAAACTGCCGCAGCCCATTCTGGATGCCATCGAGCAGCACCACGGCAACGGGTTGATCTCATACTTTTACCACAAGGCAAAAACCCAACTGAGCGAAGAGTCCGGCAGTGGCGGAACGGAAAAGATCAACGATAGCGACTTCCGCTATGGTGGCGCACCCGCCGTTACACCGGAAATGGCCATTCTCTCATTGGCTGATGCATCCGAGGCAGCATCGCGTTCCATCGAAAAACCCACGCCTCAAAAAATCACCAATCTGATGAACGACATCTTTGCCGCAAAAATCCGCGACGGCCAGATGGACTATGCCGCCCTGACAATGGCTCAGATCAATCTGGTCAAGCTGTCATTCATCTTTTCACTGTCAAACATGCTTCACGGCCGCATACCCTATCCCAAAGACGATGATAACAAGCATTCAAAATCAACAGACAAAACACCCGGTTCAGATTCAAAAGCTCCAAAAGCTGACTGACTGGCTTGCCCAGAAAACGGAAAAGAAAACCCTCCCGGTCGCATGGAGTGAGGTTGGAATCATTCTGGTTGATGACGAAGGAATCACGCAGACCAACCGGGAATATTTTGGAAAGAATCGCCCAACCGACGTCATCAGCTTCCGCTACGACCCCATCCCCGGCGAGAACGATGCGTGGAGCGGCGACCTCATCATCAATGTCGACCGTGCGGTGAGCGAGGGCACGGAGCGCGGCGAACTCAACTATGAGCTGGCACTCTACATCGCGCACGGCTTCGACCATCTCACCGGCGCCGAAGACGATACCCCGGGAAAGCAAAAGAAAATGCGCGCCACCGAAACCGCATGGTTGCGCACCGCGAAAAAAGAAGGTCTGCTCGAAGAGTTGCTCGGCTAATTCTTAGTGATTACAACCTGAACGCAACTTTCCCGACAGAATCACATACCGTGCGACCCTTGGGCAGAGAGGCCCCTGTCCCTCCAACCTTTCTGCATAATGCTGTATCACCGAACAAACCTGAAATAACCGTTAATCCTTTTTCGCTTTATGGAGCATCCAGGCGGCGAGGGTTTTGGAGTCGGCAATTTCGTTGTTGCGGATTTTGGCATCCATCTCGGCTTCAGAAAGAATGAGGCTTTCGATATACTCATCTTCATCAAATGCGGTTGCCCCCTGCTCACCTGAAATTTTGGCAAAGAAAACATCAATGCGTTCCGTGCAGTATCCGACGCTGGGATAGATCGAGCCGAGCTGTTCGACAGATTCTGCGACATAGCCTGTTTCCTCCTGCAGCTCACGACCTGCTGTAACCTCCTCCGATTCACCGGGGTCACAATTCCCTGCCACCACTTCGAAGCAGATGCGCTCCATGGCTTTCCGGAATTGACGAATAAACACAAAGCGTCCATCCGGCAACTGTGCAATGATCGCCACGGCCACGCCATGCTGCACAATTTCCCGCACAGACATCCGGCCATCCTCAAGTTCAACATCGAGCACATCCACACTTAGGATGCGCCCTTCATACACGGTCTTTTTTGAAATCGTTTTTTCGTACATTGGGCTGACTCCGGTTTGAACTCGTTCACAGAGTGTTTTATAGTACATGAATTATGAAACACGCGAGAAAAGAGTGGGAGTCGACTGAAGAGATTCACCTGGCCCCCTATGCCATACGATCTGCCGAAAGTCTTGGACGCCGGAAACCGGAAGAAGCCCATCCATTGCGCTCCTGCTTTGCGCGCGATCGCGACCGCATCCTGCACAGCAAATGCTTTCGGCGGCTGGAATATAAAACACAGGTATTCGTGAACGGCACGGCCGACCACTACCGCACGCGTCTGACGCATACCATGGAGATGGCCGCCGTTGGCCGCACCCTGGCCCGGATACTAAAGGCCAACGAGGATCTGACGGAGAGCATCTGCCTTGCGCATGATATCGGCCACAGTCCTTTCGGGCATGCCGGGGAAGATGTACTGGACGACCTGATGAAGAACAACGGCGGATTCGACCACAACCTGCAGAGTCTTCGAAGCATTGAAATCATTGAGTCACCCTATCCCGGTTTTCAAGGGCTGAACCTCAGCTGGGAAGTTCGCGCAGGTCTGCTAAAACATGAAGCACATATTGAAAATGCCGAACTTGACGGCAACCCCATTGGCCCATTCCAATCGTTGGAAGCACAAATCGCCGATATTGCCGATGATATGACTTATCATGCCCATGATGTTGATGATGGCCTTGAAGCGGGCATCGTGACCGTCCAGCAACTGGAACAGACCGAGTTTTGGAAAATGGCCGCGGCCGCTACGGCGGAGCGATATCCCAACCTTTCCGATGACCAGTTTGTGCGTGCAACGATTCGTTGCATGCTCGAAATGCAGGTTGCTGACGTGATGGAGCACGCATGCCTTACACTGGAAAATATTAAACCAGCAAGCGTACGCGATATCATGTCCGCCCCCCGACGCATGGTTGATTTCAGCCCGGATATGAAAGAGATACTTTCGCAGTTTTCCGCCTTCATGTTTGAAAACCTCTACTTCCATCATGGTGTGGCCGATGCCACCCATCAGGCGGTCAGTATGATGCGCAAGCTGTTCCTCCATTATATTGAACACCCCGAAACCCTGGGACGCAAAGCCCGGGCGCGGCTTGAGCAGGAAGGCCTGTGGCGCACCGTCTGCGATTATGTTTCCGGATGTACCGATCGCTATGCCATCGAAGAATACAAGCGATACAAATTAGACAACGGCTGAAAAAAGAAGATCGCCCATGCGGCGTAATCTTCTTGTGATAAAAACCCGCCCCACAACAGGCTCACCGCCGGACTCCCAAACCGACCGTCTGTCCGGATTTGGCACTGCAGATGGCAACGTCGAGGATTTCCAGAACGTCCATATTGTTTTCCAGCGAAAAGCGATCGGAAGGGGATCGTTCTTTCTTGTTTTCGATAATTTCTGTCAGCCGGCTAAAAGCAAATCCGGTTGCGCCTACCTCCATGTCCTTCCGATTATAGGGCCAGCACCAGAATGCCTGAATGATGCCCTGAGCCTGAGGATAATCTATATTTTACCCCTCAAAACCACCCGCAGCAACAAAGTCAGCGCCGTTCGTGCTCACGGTCAGCGGTTCCGGTGCTGCCAGAGGCAAAATCGAATACACCCAAACCAACATCCCGATTGCTGGCACTGATTGTTCCACCCGACAGGGTATAAACCGCCCCGCGGCGACCTTTCCAGCAACAGAAAACAAACCACCCGAACCTGAAACTATAACGTTTCAGTAATTCGGTTTAGTTTTCAGTTAAAAAAAGATCACAACACTAGCCCCTTATCAATGAAGGTCCATAGGAAATTTTCTGAATATACTGCTTCAGCAGTTAGGGCATTTTAAGAAATTTCGTATCCGCTTCGGTTATGTACCGGAGGGGCGAGATTGCTTCTTTTCGGCGCAATCACCTCTCCGCCCGGGCGCTCGGCGAGCGCCCCTCCATCAAGGGGGCTATGGTTTTGTTTTAAATGCTCTAGACCTTGTGACAGGCGGCATAGCTGATACGGGGGAGTCTCATCAGAAGTCATAATCACAATATTTATCTGTAGGGATCTATAGCAAACCCGCCATCGATCCCCCGAGCAAAAACCTACTTTACGAAAGAGGCGCAGTCTATGTTCAAAGTTTTCGGCCTAATGAAGGAATACCCTGGGTTTTATTAGCACCCCGTGCTTTCTTTCCAGTGATACGATCAGTGGCCCACAGAAAACGGCTACAGTTCGTTCACCGCGTGCGTCAGATCCTGAAGCACGGCTTTGGCATCGCCGAACAGCATCAAGGAATTATCGTTGATGAAGAGCTGATTCGGGATGCCGGCAAAGCCGGGACTGAGGCTTCGCTTAATGACGATTACGGTGCGTGATTTATCCACCTCGAGAATGGGCATGCCATAGATCGGGCTGCTCTTGTCGTCGCGGGCGGCGGGGTTGGTCACATCATTCGCGCCAAGCACAATGGTCACATCGGTCTGTGAAAACTCAGGGTTAATGTTGTCCATTTCAACGAGTTTATCGTACGGCACTTCGGCCTCGGCCAGCAGTACGTTCATGTGGCCGGGCATGCGGCCCGCCACCGGATGAATGGCAAACTTCACATCCACGCCACGCTTTTCAAGCAGACTTGAAAGTTCCTGCGTAACGTGCTGGGCCTGCGCAACGGCCAGCCCGTAGCCGGGCGCAAAGACAACCTTCTGTGCATTTTCAAGCAGCATGGCCACCTCTTCCGCTCCACAACTCTTGACCTTGCCTTCATAGAATTCCTTGCCGGGAATGGAAGCCATCTGTTCATCACTGACCATCGCGCCGCCAAAGAGTACCGCACCCAGCGAACGGTTCATGGCCTTGCACATGATCTGGCTTAGAATGATTCCGGAAGCCCCCACCAAAGATCCGCTGATAATCAGGCCATTGTTCATGAGCACAAAACCGGTAGCAGCGGCGGCAAGGCCGGAATAGGAGTTGAGCAGTGCAATCACAACGGGCATGTCTGCCCCGCCAATGGCCACGACCAGCAAAATACCCAGCGCGAGCGCAACAGCCACCAGCACAAATAGGATCAAGCCCCATCCTTGCCAAACAAACAATACCGCCAGTGCAAGAACAGCCAGCCCCAACACAATCCGGAGCAGGTTTTGATTCGGGATCTGCATCGCTTTTTCGGCATAGCCTTGCAGCTTGGCCCACGCCACAAGACTCCCGGTCAGCGTGACCGCACCGATCAACACACTAAGAGAAAGCGCAATAAGCCAGGCCGTCGAGCGGGCGGCATCCGGCGTGATCATGAACTGCGACAGCGCCACCAACAACGAGGCGCCCCCACCGAAGCCGTTTAGCAGGCCAACCATTTCCGGCATGGCCGTCATCTTGATCGTCCGGGCAATATAGGCGCCGATTCCGCCTCCCACCACGATGCCCGCAATGATCCATCCAAAGTTAAGCCCCTTCGCCAAGAGAGTGGCGACAATTGCAATGAGCATCCCCACAGCACCGGTCAGGTTTCCACGTACCGCGCTCCGCGGGGAACCAAGACCCTTCAAGCCGAGAATGAAAAGGACCGCCGCAATGAGATAGGCAAGATTGATTAGTTGGTCCATAACCTAGTCCTTTTTCTTTTTGAACATGTGCAGCATGCGGTCGGTTACAAGAAAACCGCCAACGATGTTGATCATCGCCAGAATAATAGCCAAAAAACCGAGAAAGTTTGAAACAACTCCGCCTTTTCCCGAGCCGACACAACAGAGGATTGCGCCGATGACCGTGATGCCGGAGATGGCGTTCGAGCCACTCATCAGCGGGGTATGCAGTGTGGGCGGAACCTTGGTAATGACCTCGTAGCCCACAAAGACCGCCAGAACAAATATGGTTAATGCGCCTATCAATGCTTCCACAATTACTCTCCTTTTTCTGCCATCAGCGATTTGATCATTTCATGGACCACCTGCCCGTCATGCGTCAGCAACGAGCCCTTAACAATTTCATCTTCAAGGTCGATTCTGTATTCCCCCTCCTTGATCATGTTCAAGAGGAAGGTTGTAATGTTTTTGGCAAACAGCTGCGAGGCATGGACGGATGAGCGCGATGGATAATCGGTATACCCGACAATCTTCACCCCGTGCTTTTCGACCACTTCTCCGGCGACGGCCCCTTCGGTATTTCCGCCCCGCTCGGCCGCCAGATCGACAATCAGAGACCCCGGCGCCATCGCCTGCAGCATTTCATCGGTAATCAAAACCGGAGCCTTTTTCCCGGGAATCGCGGCCGTTGTAATCACCACATCAACGGACTCCACCTTGGCCTTCATTTGCTCCTGTTGTTTTTTGTAGAAATCGTCCGACTGCGCCTTGGCATAGCCACCGGAATCCTCAGCACTTTCCGTTTCGAGATCGAACTCCACAAATTTGGCACCGACACTCTCCACCTGTTCCTTCACCACCGGGCGGGTGTCGTAGGCTTCCACCACCGCGCCGAGACGTTTTGCCGTTGCAATCGCCATCAGCCCAGCCACCCCCGCGCCAATCACAAACACCTTGGCGGGCGCAATCGTTCCGGCGGAAGTCATCAGCATCGGAAAATATTTTGGAAGCCGTTCGGCCGCCTCAATCACCGCACGGTAGCCGGCAATCGCCGCCATCGAACTGAGCACATCCATGCTTTGGGCACGAGTAATGCGAGGCACAAATTCCAGCCCGAATCCGCTGATTTTCTTTGCGGCGAGCTGCCCCATAAGATCGGGCCGGACAAAGGCATCCATCAGGCAAATGAGGGTAATGCCCTCACGAAGCATCTCCGCTTCGGCCGACTCGGGCGACCGAACCTTCAGCACAATATCCGCAACCGAATAGAGCGCACCGGCATCCGGTGCAATTCTGGCACCCGCTTCCTCATAGACTTTATCATCATAGAAGCAACCGTCCCCTGCTCCGGTTTCAACCAACACGTCCAACCCCGCCTTTGTCAGTGAAGAAATGGATGCTGGAATCAATGCAACCCGGTTCTCTCCCGGAAGGACTTCTTTCGGTATGGCAACAAGCATCAGCGCACCTCGCAATAGGTTTGTGTTATAAAGCTTATCAGCTAATACACAATTCTATAAATTCCGTCAAGAGTTTGACGATACTGCTTGATAATTAACCTCGCGCCAGCATCTCGTTCATGGCGGCAGCGGCATTGCGGCCTTCGCCCATAGCGAGGATAACGGTGGCGGCGCCGAGGACGATATCACCGCCAGCATAGATGCGGTCGATAGAGGATTTTCCCTTTTCGTCTGCAACAATGTTGCCCCATTGATTGGTTTCGAGGCCCGGGGTAGTCTGCCGGATTAAAGGATTGGAATCGTTGCCAATCGCAACAATAACGGTGTCGAGCTCAATCTCAAATTCGCTCCCTTCAATAGCGACGGGGCGGCGACGGCCGGAATCATCCGGTTCGCCCAATTCATAGCGCAGACATTCCATGCCGGCCACCCAGCCGCGCTCGTCGGAAAGGATGCGTTTCGGATTTTCCAGCAGATGGAAAATAACGCCCTCTTCCTTGGCATGATGCACCTCCTCAACACGCGCAGGCATTTCGACCTCCGTTCGGCGGTAAATCAGGTGGACTTCCCTGGCACCGAGACGCACGGCGGTACGCGCGGCATCCATCGCCACGTTGCCCCCCCCGAGCACCGCCACCTTCTCGGACTCAAAAATGGGGGTTGAAGCATTCTTTTTGTCGTAGGCACGCATGAGATTGGAGCGGGTCAGATATTCGTTGGCCGAATAGACTCCAACGAGATTTTCGCCCTCAATGTTCATAAAACGCGGCAATCCCGCGCCCGTTCCGATAAACAGTGCGTCGAAGCCATCCTTTTCGAGAAGGTCGGTCACTTTGCGTGTACGACCAATCACGAAATTGGTTTCAAGTTTGCAGCCCATGGCGATCAACGTATCGATCTCTTTTTGCACAATCGCCTTGGGAAGGCGGAACTCGGGAATACCGTAAACCATCACGCCGCCCGGCTTGTGGAATGCCTCGAACAGCACCACCTCATGTCCCTCGCGACGGATGTCTGCCGCGACGGTCAGGCCGGCGGGACCCGTTCCGATAATGCCGACTTTCTTTCCCGTCTCGGCTTTGACCGCGGGTGTTTCGATCAACCCGTTCTCGCGCTCCCAGTCCGCCACAAAACGCTCAAGGCGGCCAATACTCACCGCCTCATCAACCGACTTGAGCGCCTTGCCGACAGTACACGGCGCCTGACACTGGGTTTCCTGAGGGCACACCCGACCACAAACCGCAGGCAGCAAACTGCTTCCCTTGACAATGTCCACTGCCTGTTTGTTTTTGCCCTTGGCAATGGCCTGAATGAATCCGGGAATATCAATACCGACCGGGCAACCCGCAATGCACGGGGCATTTTTGCACTGGAGGCAACGGTCAGCTTCGAGCTTAGCCTGCTCCACCGAATAGCCCAATGCCACCTCTTCCATGTTTGAACGACGCTCGACCGGATTCTGCACAGGCATTTCTTGCACAGGGATGGCCAACCGCTCCTTGGGGGTGAGTGTTGCGTTCATCGGTGCTCCTCCAAATTGCAGGTATGAGCGCGTTCCTGTTTTTTGTATGAACCCAGACGGTTGATCATATTGTCAAAGTCAACCAGATGACCATCAAACTCAGGCCCATCGACACAGACAAACTTGGTTTCGTCTCCGACCGTCACGCGGCATCCGCCGCACATGCCGGTGCCGTCGACCATGATGGTATTGAGCGAAACCATCGTATGCACGTCGAACGGACGGGTTGTTTCTGCGCAAAACTTCATCATTACCGGC
The DNA here is from genome assembly GCA_964639125.1 of uncultured Verrucomicrobiota bacterium. Classification (GTDB taxonomy): domain Bacteria; phylum Verrucomicrobiota; class Kiritimatiellia; order Kiritimatiellales; family Pontiellaceae; genus Pontiella. The sequence continues at coordinate 6,015 of CAZWZW010000014.1, read as the reverse complement.
GGGCCGATGGCCACCGCCATCGCGGGCTTCGAATCCTGTGCACACCGTTCCTTCAGTGGCTCGGTCACAAGACCGTGGCGGCCATACGAACCGTCGTCCGTGCAGATGATCAACTCGTCGGCAATCGCGCGCATCTGGTCTTCAAGAATCAGCAGATCCTTGCTGCGCGCTCCCATGATAATGGTCACGTGATTCCCTGCGGCTTTCATGGCCTGGGCAATCGGATGAAGCGGTGCAACACCGATCCCGCCGCCGACGCAAACCACGGAACCAAAGTTTTCAACATGGGTCGGTGCGCCGAGCGGGCCGACCAGCGCCTCGACCCGATCCCCCTCGCTCAGCAGCGAAAGCAATTTGGTGGTTTTCCCAACGGCATGAAAAATTATGGTAATCGACCCTTCTTCGATATCCGCATCGGCAATGGTCAGCGGGATGCGCTCCCCGAAGTCGCTATCGAGCTGCAGGATGATAAACTGTCCGGCCTTGCGTTCCCGGGCAATCAGCGGTGCTTTCAGCTGCATTAAAAACACCGTTTCCGAGATTTGTTCCTTGTAAAGAATCCTGTGCATACCCACCCCCTAATACATCGCGTATAAAACATACGTATATGATACTAAAGGCACATACAAAAATCAACTATCCTCTCTGCCATTTCGCCACGCCCCCTTTCACGGGACCGAATTAAGGCCGTGATGCCGCCGGAATCGGGTATTGCCATTAAGGTGGCCGGTATCACAGAATACCGATGCAGAACAGACAAGGAGGCTCACCATGAATTTACCACTGGTCAAAGAATTCTTTATGTGGTGCACAATCATTAATCTGGGGCTGTTTATTTGGTCGGCCATCATGTGCATGGTTGCCAAAGACTGGATCCAGCGCATCCACGGTAAAATATTCGGTCTGGCCCCCGAAACCATCAATGCCTTTCTATACGGCTATCTTGGTGCATATAAGATCGTGTTCATCGTTTTCATATTCGTTCCATGGATCGCGCTGGTGATCATGGGCTAAGATTTTGATGTGTCTTGCATCGTCCGCATTGCTTGCATACTGTGACTGACATGCAAACGATACTCATTACCAACGCCCTGCTCATTAACGAAGGTTCGCGCCAGCCGGCTGATGTATTCATCAGAAATGGGCGCATCGAAAAAATTGCATCCAGCCTGACCAATCAACCGGCCGACACGATTATCGATGCCAACGGAAAAGTGCTTCTACCAGGCATGATCGACTGCCATGTACACTGCCGCGAACCGGGACTGGAGCAAAAGGCCGACCTGCACTCCGAAACATGCGCAGCCGTCGCAGGGGGCGTTACCTCCATCATGGAAATGCCCAACACCAAACCGGCCGCCGTCAGCAACGAGATCCTTGAGCAAAAGTTTGCACTGGCCGCCACCAAGTGCGTGGCGAACTATTCCTTCCACCTCGGCGCATCCAACAGCAACCTCGACGAGTTGCTGGCGCTGGATCCAAAAACCGTCTGCGGCGTCAAACTATTCATGGGAGCATCAACCGGCAACCTGCTGGTTGACCGTGCCCAACAGTTGGAAGATATTTTTGGAAAAATCGAGGTTCCGATTTCCCTGCATTGCGAGGATACCAACACGATCCGGGAAAACGAAAAGGCGGCGCGCGAGAAATATGGCGAAAACATACCCTTTTCCGAGCACCCGAACATTCGTTCCGAAGCCGCGTGCTATCAATCCACCGCCCTCGCCATTGAACTGGCCGGAAAATATGGATCACAGATCCATGTCCTGCACCTGACCACCGCCAAGGAACTCGGCCTTTTCAGAAAAGGGGATGTTTCGGCCAAAAAAATCACGGCCGAAGCCTGCCCTCATCACCTTTGGTTTTCTGCCGAGGATTACGAAACAAAGCGCGCGCTGATTAAGTGCAATCCATCGATCAAGACCGCCGCCGACCGCGACGCACTCCGCCAGGCCCTTATTGACGGAATCGTCGACACCATCGGCACCGACCATGCGCCGCACCTCTGGGAAGAAAAACAGAACCCCTACGGCTCCGCGCCATCCGGCCTGCCCGTCATCCAAAGCGCGCTGGTTTCCCTGCTCGAATTCCTTCCGCTCGAAATCGTCGTCGAAAAAACGGCACACAATCCGGCACAAATTTTCCAGATCGAGGATCGCGGCTTCATTCGCGAGGGCTATTGGGCAGACCTTGCACTGGTCGACACCGAAACGCCGCATACCGTCGCAAAGGAAAACATACTCTACAAATGCGGCTGGTCGCCCTTTGAAGGCGTCACCTTCAAATCCTCTATCGCGGCCACCCTTGTTTCCGGACAACTCGCCTATGCCAACGGACAGGTAAACAGCACCGCCCGCGGCCAACGCCTGTTGTTCGACCGGTAATTATTCCTCCGACAAGCGACTCACCGTCTGTTCTATCGGCGGACTAGCGCCTTTGGTGCCCCCTTTTGGTGCTGTACAAGCTGCCCGGACGGACGCACATTATCGGCATGCAGGAACCGGAGGGTCAACCCCGCATGAACGTGGTCTGCCCGCACAACCTGTCAAGTGATCAGGAAGCAGACATATGGGCGAGAACCAGCAGGGAAACAACCATCCGTCGGCAGACTTCCGGCATACATACCCTATCTTTCTTCTCGTTTTCATTCTGACCGTGGGCGGCTTGGCTCTGCGGGCGCATCTTGTTCCGGACACGTTTGGCGAGTTCGGGCACTATCGCGCCGCGGCGATGGAGGAGGAACAGCAGCGGGCAACCCACTACGCCGGGCAGGACGCGTGTGAGGAATGCCACGACGATATCACGGCGGTGCATGACAAGGATGTGCATGCCTCGGTGCAGTGCGAGACCTGCCACGGGCCGGGTCTGAAGCATATCGACGATCCGGACATACCCATGATTCCGGCCAACCGGAAGGACGACTGCCTGGTATGCCACCGCCAACTGGACGCCAGGCCGGGCTCCTTCCCGCAAGTTGCCTGGACCCAGCACTATGCCTTTGTCGGCGTTGCCGACACCAACATTGCCTGTGTGCGTTGCCACTCCGGCCACGAACCCTTGTTCATGGACCACGATCTGCGCAAGGCGCGCCTGCATCCACTCATCCAGGAGTGCACGGACTGCCACATCGGGCGCACGGACGAATTGCCCGTGCAGTCCGCCGACCACCCCAGGATCTTCCACTGCGTGGATTGCCACCCCACCATCACCGCCTCGTTCAACAAGAACGAACATCGGGATATCCGTTGCACCACATGCCACCTCTTCATCAAGGAAAACAACTTCTCCGGGCGCATCGTCCGGAACGCAGCCCCGCGCTTTTGCCTGCTTTGCCATCGGAAGACCGATTTCAATCTTAACTCGGGAACACCCAAGATCGGCTGGCGCGCCCACCTCACGGCCGTCTCGGACGGTCCTCCCGACCCGAAGCAGTCCTGCACCGAGTGCCACCAGACCAACATCCACGACCTGTATCCGAAGGAGGAACCCCATGCCCTGTAATTCCATCCTAAACCGGCGCAACATGCTGCGCCGCGCCGCTGCGGGCACGGGCGGGGCGCTAATGGTATGGACGCTTCCCGCCCTGGCATCGTCCAAGACCAACAAGAACGGGAAATCCCCCTACTACGCCTATGCGGTGGACACCTCCCGCTGCATCGGCTGCTGCGCCTGTATGCGCGCCTGCAGCGCGGAAAACGATGTTCCCGACGGCTATTTCCGGACGTGGGTCGAGCGCTACCGTATCCGAGCGAACGGGGAGGTCGAGGTCGATGTGGCCGTTTCAAACGACCATGTGTTCAAGGAAACAGGGGAAGAGCCCGCCGCGAAAGCCTTCTTCGTACCCAAACTATGCAACCACTGCGAGCGATCGGTCTGCACCCAGGTGTGTCCGGTGGGCGCAACCTACGATACGCCGGACGGGGTGGTGCTGGTGGATCGCGAACGCTGTATCGGTTGCGGCTATTGCGTGCAGGCGTGCCCGTACGGCACCCGGTTCATCAACCCCGAAACCCATACGGCGGACAAATGCACCTTGTGCTATCACCGCATCAAAGGCGGACTAATGCCGGCCTGCGTGCAAGCCTGCCCCAAGCAGGCCCGGATTTTCGGCGACCTTAATGATCCGGACGATCCCCTCTCTATCGCGCTCAAGCAGCTCCGCTTTCATCTCCTGAAGCCGGAGATGGGCACCCATCCGAAGTGCTACTATCTGGAACTCGATTTCGAGGTGGTGTAATGAACTTTGTCTTCCCCAACGAACTGCACGTAACTTGGTCGGTGATGATCGTCCTTTACCCCTACATCACGGGTTTGGTGGCCGGTGCTTTCATTGTCTCTTCGCTCTACCATGTCTTCGGCCGGACGGAATTGCGCCCCGTGGCGCGCTTTTCTCTGGCGTCGGCTTTCGTCTTCCTGCTGTTTGCGACTCTTCCGCTTCTAATCCATCTGGGCCATCCCGAGCGTGCCTTCAACATCATGATCACCCCGCACTTCACCTCCGCCATGGCGGGATTCGGGTACATCTACAGCGCCTACTTCATTCTGGTGGCGCTCGAAATCTGGTTCGTGATGCGGTCGGATTTCATTGCGCGCGCCCAAGGTTCCGGATCCGTCGCATGGCTCTGCCGATGCATTGTTCTGTTCAACTACCGCGATACCGTAGCAACCCGGCTCGCCGACCACAGGATCACAAGGTTTCTGGCCGCGACCGGCATTCCGTTGGCCTGCGTCCTGCACGGCTACGTTGGCTTTCTTTTCGGCTCGCTCAAGGCCAACCCCTGGTGGTCGACGCCGCTGATGTTCGTGATTTTTATCCTCTCGGCCATCGTGTCCGGCATCTCGGTGCTCATCTTCCACTATTTCGTGGTTTCGCGCATCAATAGATGGAAAGTGGACGCCCCGTGCGTACAGTGCATGGCTCGCTTCCTCTGGGGCTTCATGATCATCGCCGTTTCCCTGGAATTGATGGAGCTACTCTCCATCGCCTACGAGCAGACCGACAAAACCGAAATCCTGGGTGAACTGATTCGCAACAAGCTGTTCATCTCCTACGTGATCCTTCAGTTCTTTGTCTTCTCGCTTGTGCCGTTTTTCATGCTCGCTGCGAACGCCCTGCTGAAACTACGCCAACGAACCTCGTATTTGCTGATCTGGGTTTCATCGGTCATGTTGCTGATACAGGTGCTGCTAATGCGCTGGAACGTGGTGATTGGCGGGCAGCTGATCTCCAAGTCGATGCGCGGCTTCACGAGCTACTTCCCCGGCATCTGGGATCGGGAAGGCATCATTGCCGCCTTGGCCCTCATCACCCTGCCCTTTCTGATCCTCTATGTTTTCCACCGGGTCGTATCGCTCTTCCCCGGTGCCAAACGCATCGAGCCGAGCTGAGAGACTTGCTTCCACGCTGGACCCTCAAGCTAACCGGATCACCGACAAGAAGAAGGTTCGTATTCGACGGATAGGAAATCGCTTTTCAGGCGATTCCCGAAAATCACCGAGTTGAGCACATCTTGTATTTTCAGACAAAACTCATCGGATCCAAATGCCCAGCCTCTCCGGATTTTACGCCATCGTCCATCCGCTTCTATCGGGTCGCAGCTGCTCTGCCAACCTGAAGTTCATTGCCTTTCACATCGCAAATTACAACGTAGTTTCACTGTCAGAAAACAAGCCTTTACCACAACAGATAGTAACAATGAGAAGATGGAATCCGTACAGGCGTGGCTGATAAATCAGCTTTACGCCCATCTTCGCTATTAGCAGAAATCGTCCAACTCTATGGAAACAATGAAGCGTCAAAGGTCTGTAAAATTTTAGATACCACCGAGTTTGGCTATCGTCGCATCACGGTGGAGCGCCCGTTGCAACTGGCGATCTATCCGCAGAACGATGACCGACTGGAAGCCCTGCAGGCCGACAAAGCATGGGACAAGTGGGGCGAAGAACTTCAGGCTGACATCCTCCAATCACTGGAAACGCTTAAAGAGAAATACATGTCCCGCGATGATTTTGTGG
>CAZWZW010000013.1:0-32847 GCA_964639125.1 uncultured Verrucomicrobiota bacterium | reverse complement strand
CAACTGCGATATGATCTACGAAGCGTTCGATATGCTTCAGGAAAAAGGCCTTCCCTCCTCGCAGATTCATACCGAGGTCTATTTTTAAATATATTTAACAGGATCTGCAGGACGAACAGGATCGCTACTATGGACAATCCAGCTGTGATCTTGTTAACCCGGTCTAAAACGACTTGAGTAGAGTAAGTTATGAAGTGCTGTATCGTTACGTTGGGGTGCCAGATGAACCAGTCGGATTCCGAGCGGATTCGAAGTGTGATCGAGGGCATGGGCTATGAACTTACCCAGTCCGAAGAAGAGGCCGACCTGATCGGTGTGGTGGCTTGTTCGGTGCGCCAGAAGGCCATCGACAAGGTGTATAGCAAGATTCGGAAGTGGAACCAGTGGAAGGATCTCCGTCCGCTGATCACATTTGTGTCTGGATGCATTCTGCCTGCCGACGAAGAGAAATTTCTTAAGCTGTTCGATCTGGTCTTCCGGATGAACGAACTTCCTGAGTTGCCGGATATGCTGCACCAGTGCGGTGTTGCGACTGAGTTTTCATCTCGCCATCCGCTGAACGATCTGCACCGCGAAAATAAGCGAACCGACTTCTGGCAGGTTGATCCAACCTACAGTTCCGATTTTGAGGCCTTTGTTCCCATCCAGAATGGGTGCGACAAGTTTTGTTCGTTCTGCGCTGTTCCATACACACGTGGGCGCGAAGTATCACGGGCAAGTGCCGATATTTTAGCCGAAGTTGAAAAACTGATAGAGCGCGGTGTAAAGTCGATCACGCTGCTCGGGCAAAATGTGAATTCATACGGGCTGGATAAAAAAGGCGACGAACTGTCGTTTGCCGAACTTTTGCGTGCCGTGGGCGAAATCGGAAATAAGAGCGGCAAGGATTTCTGGGTCTACTTTACTTCGCCGCATCCGCGCGATATGACCCGCGATGTGATCGAAGCCATTGCCGACTATGATTGCCTTGCGAAGCAGATTCATTTGCCGGTGCAGAGCGGCGACGAAAAGCTGTTGCGCCGTATGAATCGCAATCACAGTGTCGAAGACTACATGTACATTATTTCAGACATCCGTGAACTGCTTCCTTCTGCAACCATCTTTACCGACATCATTGTCGGCTTCAGCGGAGAAACCAATGAGCAGCTGGAGAATACGGCAGTGTTGATGCGCGATGTTGGCTTCAATATGGCCTATATTGCAAAATATTCTCCCCGCGTTGGTGCACGCTCTTCCCGGTGGGAAGACGATATTACGCCGCAACAGAAGAGTGAACGTTTGGCCAAGCTGAGCGAAGTGCTTAAACGTTCATCGCTGGCGCATAACGAAGCCATGGTGGGCAACACCTATCGCGTTCTCGTTGAGCGAGCCGATAAACGCATGGAAGGCGCGTTGGCGGCCCGAACCGAGGGCAAGCTTCCTGTTCGCATCCTTAATGCTCCCGAAGAACTGATCGGCACCTTCCAGACTGTGCAAATCACCTCTGCCGCCGAACTTTCCCTAACGGGGGAACTGTTGGGGGTATAATAAAACAGGCCGCTCTCAGGCTGCCTGTTCCGACTTTGATGTATAAGGGGATTAGCCTTTGATCATGCTGTTGATTGCTGCTTCGGCCCCTGCCCAGTATTCGGCGGGATCTTTACTGAATCCGTCGTTCTCGGCTGCGAAGTAGGCGGCCTGTTCAATCATCGAATAGACCTGTTCTGCAGTGTACTTTACCTTTGAAGATTTTTTGGCTGTAGCCTTTTTCTTTGCGGGAGCCTTCTTGGCGGCGGTTTTTTTAGCCGGCGCTTTCTTCGCTGCGGTTTTCTTGGCCGGCGTTTTTTTCTTCGCGGGCGTCTTTTTTGCCGCGGCTTTTTTAGCCGGTGCTTTCTTTGCAACAGCCTTCTTTTTGGCCGGTGCTTTTTTAGTCGGCGCTTTTTTCGCAGCAGCCTTTTTCGTCGCTTTCTTTTTCTGAGCCATTATTTTTCTCCTGGTAATTTTTGGCACCACTTTCACGAACATATGCCGGTACAGATACTCGCTTGGATCATGCATGTAAACACTTCGTTTAATATATTTGTGCGAAGGTTGAGTTGCATGTTTAAACCGTGTGCTTAACCCCGGTTTCAGGATCACTGGCTTAAATGGAATCTGCGTCCATTAAATGATACGAAAGGACGCTAGATAATATTTTCGCGGCTGAGTTCACGGAAAATACGGTCGACTTCCGAGTGGGCGGCGTTGATGAATTCTTCGTAGTCGGCGGTGTCAAGACCGGTTGGATCGGGGATATCTTCAATCATGCTGGGGTCGTCGTTCCATAGATATTCCATGAGCCGGAAGGTTTTTTCTTTGGCCTCCGGGTATCGGGCAATGACAGCGTCTTTTTGGTGTTTCTCCATGACAAGAATAACGTTGGCTCGTTTGACCGTTTTATCCGTCAATGGCGATGAGCTGTGGCCGCCGAGACTAAAGCCGTGGGTTTTTGCAACGTGGCGTACCACCTGATGGGCCGATCCGCCTCCTTTTGCGTGAACGCCCGCCGATAGGATGCGGATCTTCTTGCGGGCATAGGGCATGTGCTCTTTTACATAGTTGGCCATATAGCCGTGAAGATAGGCACTGCGGGTAATGTTGGCTTTGCAGACGACAACGATTGTGAACTTTTTACTGAATAATCCCATCGGGACAATCTATGTGCTTTGGTCTTGTATGACAAGCGGCAAGCATCGTCATTGAAATGTGCGCTCACTCAAAAGCGGTTTTGAATTGGGTAAATTCTTCTTTGAGGGCATCCAGTTCCTGCCGGAGGTCGGAGATTTCTTTTTCCAGCGATTCGACCGTGTCGTTGGCGGATAGGGGGTCGATGTGTGTACTTGCCTGCATGGAATCGGCGGGATGATCTTCGACCCGCGGCTTTCCGGAGAACAGGTGCGCCCAGCGTCGTTCTCGTCGTCCCGGTTCGCGCGGAAGTTGAATAACAAAGGGGCCGTCGTCCCGGCTTTCAAGATCAGAGAGGATTTTCTCAACTTCATGACAGTCCGTCAGTGGATGAAGACGGGAGGCATGGGCCCGGAGATCGCCGGGCGTTTGGGGGCCGCGGATAAAAAGCTCGCAAAGTATCGCGGTCTGGGCCGGGGAAAAACTCCAGTTTTCCGGAAGGTTGTGTTTATATTTTGAAACCCTGCTGGAAGATGAATGGGATTCGATTGCCAGATGGTGCTCCATACGTAATGTGTCGAGTGTGCGGATTAGCGTGGCCTCTTCAAGCTCCATGATGGGATTGCGGTTTGATCTTTGGCTGCAGGCATTCAGCAGGGCGTTGAGGGTTAGGGGATAATAATCGGGCGTGGCCATCTCTTTTTCAATCAGGCAGCCCAGGACACGTATTTCGATTGGATTTAATTGAAGGTCCATTAAACATCTCCATTGATCAATTTCTCTTATGTTATATCGGTCCGTGATGAATGGAAAGAACAGGCTGTGATGGAAGGTGCTCGCCATTTTTTGACAAACATTGGAGAATCTGCGCCGTTATGAATCTGATCATTTTACACCCGGCCGAAGTGGATGCCGAGGGAATGGCCCGGCTGGAAGATGAACGTGCCCGGCATATTCGAAAAGTATTGCGGGCGGAGCCGGGAAAACAGCTCCGGATAGGCTTGCTTAACGGGGCTTTGGGTTCAGCCGCGGTTGTTGAGGTGGAGAAACAGCATGTGGTCCTCTCTTGCATATTTGATGGAGAGGTACCGCCGAAGCCCCGGGTGGACCTGATCCTTGCCATGCCGCGCCCCAAGGTGTTGAAGCGTCTATGGCCTCAGCTCGCCGCATTGGGAGTGGGGCGCATCGTTTTGCTGAATGCCGACAAGGTGGAGCGTTATTATTTCGATAGCCATGTCCTTGATCCGGTCTTTTATAAAAAACGCCTGATTGAAGGGTTGCAACAGGCCCGCTGTACCCATTTGCCAGAGGTTTTGATTCGCACCCGCTTTAAGCCGTTTATCGAAGATGAGCTTGAATCCTTTTCAAATAATGATTTTTGTCTGCTTGCTGAGCCAAATGCGGATAAAAATTTATCTGAAACGTTAAGTCTGGTCGAGCCTGACCAGCGCATTCTGGTTGCCATTGGTCCAGAGGGCGGATGGATCCCATATGAGGTGGAAAAGTTTGTTAATTCGGGCTTCATTCCTATTCATCTAGGCGATCGAATCCTGCGTACCGACACCGCATGCATCGGAGTCCTTTCTTCGATTCAGCATTTCCTGTAAGCCGTCGCCATTCATGGTTTGCCCGATTTGGGCACGTATTGTGCTTAAAGCTTTACAATGATTAATGGAAGGATGCATTGATGGAAGTCCATATTAACGACGTCAGCACGGATTCGGTGCTCTCCGATAATTTAATGAGCGCAACAGGCTCAATGGTTCTTAGTCGTGGAACCAAGCTAACCAAGGCCATTCTTAATCGCCTACGGAAAATGGGCATCATGACGTTGACCGTGGACACAAGCGATGCGGGACAATTGATTGCAGAACGCGAAGAGCTTATGGCCGCACTGGAATATCGATTTGCCGGCACAGAAGACAACATCTATTTGCAGGAGCTTAAGCGGGTCGCCATCGCGCACCTGAGATTTTAAGCCTGAAAAGTTCAATACATAGGTTTTTATGGAAATGCTACAGGACGAACAAACATTATATAAAATCGAAGACCTGGTGGCTCGGCTGGATCGATTGCCGCCGCTACCGCAAAGCATTCAACGCATTAACAGCATGATCGATAGCAAGGAGGCAACGCTGGATGCTGTTGGGTATGAAATTGCAAAAGACCAGGCCATCTCGGCTCAGGTATTGCATCTGGTTAATTCGAGCTTTTACGGATTCTCGGAGCAGGTTTCCTCCATCAAACATGCGGTTGTTTTGTTGGGCCTCAACGCAATCCGTACGGTGGCTGGAACTTCCTGGGTGTCTGGATTAATGAAGGATTTTTCCATGGGATTTCACCATCACTCGCAGGCCGTTGCCCGGAGTGCCTTTATCTTGTCGCGGTCGCTCGGAATCGGGGAGCCGGAAGAGGTGGGCTCAATCGGGCTTTTGCACGACATTGGGAAAGTGGTTCTTTCAAAATTCCTGCCCGATGAGTTTGCGCGGGTTTGTGCCCTGGTCGATGAACGACACATCTGTTTCTACGAGGCGGAGCTGGAGGTGCTGGGGCTCACGCATGCCGCATTGGGTGCCAGTTTGCTCGAAAAATGGAATCTGCCCTCCTGCACGGTTATTCCGGTTGAATTTCACCACTATTCCGAGCTCCCCTCTGAATATCGGAAAGAAACCGCCTTGCTGAAGCTGGCCAACCTGCTGGCGCGGGCGGAGGGCTATGGATATGTAGCCGATCAGGCCATGCTGGATTTCAGTGAGGAGCTTGCCAAAGAATTGGATGTCGAAGTAGGCGACCTTGAAATGCTTTCCAATGAAGTGTGCGATCAAATGCACGGAATTCCGCGGTATATAGGAGCTAGAGCGGTATGAGCGAGAGTCTGAGAGATTGGTCAACACATCTGCCGATTCCACTGATTATTCTGGATGAAAATCTTGATGTGGTCGATGCCAGCAAGGCCATGTTTTCATTATTTCAGATTCGCTATCGCGCATCGAACAAAGAGCGCAGTCTGGAAGAGCTTTCCGCATATCTGGATGCTTCTCCATCCTTCTTTTCAGTCGTTGGTGAAGCGTCCCTGAAACTCACCCGGGTCGGCAGCAAGGATCGGGTTCGATGGAGGGATGGAGGGCACGTATTCGATATCGATATCGGCACGATGCCGCCCGATGAAAATCTTCAGTATGGCCTGTATTTCGAGAATGTGACGAAAGCAATTGAGTTTGAACGCAGTCGCGAAATGACACGCAACTATTTGGAGCAGATGATCGATAGCCTGCCGGTCGGTATTGTTGTGGTCGACTGCGACATGTGCGTTACCGCAATGAACCGTGTGCAGCAGGAATTCATGGCACTAAGAGGCTCGCCTGCATCCTTGCTGAATGCAGTTGGGGTCCATTTGTTTGATTTGCTGCCGGAGCATGAGGGATATCGCTGGAAGGATGTTGCCGAACAATTGTTTGTGGAGCGCAAGCCGGTTAAGAATCTGGAATATGCCTGCAGCATTGATGGCAACACCCGTACGTTTTCGGTGGAAGTTATTCCTCTGCAAGAGGACACCGGCGAGGTGATCGGTGCCATGCACATTACCAAGGAAATTACCGAGACCCTGCGTCTGGAAGAAGAGGCCCGGGAAACCGAAGTTTTATCGGCGCGGCTTGAAACGCTCCAGCATACGGTTGTTACGCTGAACCATGTTATTAACAACAAGCTGATGGGCATCATGTGCAGTATTGAGGTGGTTCGCTCTGCCGGTGAGCCGGTGTCGGAAAGCAAACAGAAGGTTCTCGCCGATGTCATGGATGAGGTCGATAAGATTGCACAGTTCATTCGTGATTTGGCCTCGATCAAGGAAATCAAGATCACCGACTATCTCGAAGGTGGCGAAAAGATGCTGGATGTATACAGCAACTGACGCTACCTTCGCTCCTTTCTGTCAGTAAGGAGTGCGTGTGATTAAGAAAGTTTCATTATGGATTGCCGTTGGTTTTGGAACCGGGTGGAGCCCGGTGATGCCGGGAACCGTGGGTACCTTGGTTGGACTGCCTCTCGCATGGGGGCTCATGCAAATTCCCTGCCTTGGAACACAGATTGCCGTTTGTGTTCTGTTGACCCTGCTAGCCATTCCTTTTTGTGGTATCGCTGAAAAAATTATTGGCGGCAAGGATCCGGGATGCATTGTTGCCGACGAATACTTAACGCTTCCGATCACCGTGATCGGGCTGTCGTCGCCGTGGGCATTGCTGAGCGGATTTGTGTTGCATCGCATTTTTGATATCACCAAGCCGCCGCCGATTAAACAGCTCCAGCATATCCATGGCGGGTTCGGAATTGTGATTGACGACTTTCTCGCCGCGTTGATTGCGCTGGGCATCAATCACCTGCTGTTTGTGCTGATATAGGCCCAATATCAAGCTTAATGGCACACTACAAGACCCTGTATTCAGGGGGTGCTTTCTGCTTTTCCAATAATCTGAAAAGGCTATTATCCCGCGCATGCCATCATTCGAAACAGATACCATTGCCGCCATTGCAACGCCTCCGGGAGAAGGTGGAGTGGGGGTGGTGCGCATTTCCGGACCCAAGGTCTGGGGCATTGCCGATGCCGTTTTTCTGGCATTGGACAACGTGCCGGTATCGCAACGCGACCACGGCACCTTTGCGTATGGAAAAGTGCTTGATGAAGACGGCGCGGAGATCGACACCGGCCTTGCGCTGGTCATGCGCGCACCCAAAAGCTACACCTGCGAAGATGTGGTGGAGATCCAAGGCCACGGTGGGGCCGTTGGCATGCGCCGCATTCTGCGCCGTATCCTTGATGCAGGCGCCCGCATGGCCGAACCCGGCGAATTTACCAAGCGCGCTTTTCTCAATGGCCGGATCGACCTGGTGCAGGCGGAGGGCATTTTTGATTTAATTCGCGCGCGTTCCGATCGGGCTGCATCGGCGGCCATGGAGCAAATGGAAGGAGCGCTCAGCTCTCAGTTCAATATCATCTATGATGCTTTTCTCGAAGTGGCGGCCAATTTGGAAACCACACTCGACTTTGTTGAGGATGAGCTTCCTGATGATGTCTTTTCCGGTATTGCCGGTTTGCTCGACCGCACATTTCTGTCGCTGGACAATCTTCTCGATACCTGGGACGAGGGCCGCCTTTTGCGCGAAGGTGCGCGGGTTGTGATCCTCGGCCGGCCAAACACCGGAAAGTCAACTTTGCTTAATACATTACTCGGTTTTGACCGGGCCATCGTTTCAAGCACGGCGGGCACAACGCGTGATACCATTGAAGAAGGGTTCGTGTTGGATGGCATTCCCTTGCGCATTGTCGATACGGCCGGCCTTCGCGAGACCGACTGCGAAATCGAAGCAGAAGGTATTCGCCGCGCCGAGGCGCATAGCGCCGATGCACACTTGTCGGTTTACCTGCTGGATGCATCCAGCCCCCTGCACGATGAGGACCGTGATCGGCTTAAAAAACTGGATCCGGCCAAAAGTGTGCTGGTGTTGAACAAGGTTGATCAGGGGCGAAAGCTGGAAGGGATCGATGGCGTTGAATCCTGTTTGATTCGGGGGCAGGGAGTGGACTCGATCAAGCGCGCCATGGCCGATACGCTGGAACAAGGGGCCGATCTGCATGCTCCGCCGCATGCGGTCATTTCAGAACGTCACCGCAATCTGCTGATCCTGTCCCACCGGGAGGCGCGGGACGCTCGGGCATTTTTGAATCAAAATGTAGAAGAAAACGCGGTGTTGGCCGCGGAGCATCTGCGGTCCGCTCTTGAATATCTGGGGCAGGTGACCGGCCGGGTCTATCACGATGAGCTGTTGGAAAATATCTTCTCGCGCTTCTGCATCGGTAAATAAGGTTTGAAATGGAAGGGTTTGGATGTAGATTTCCCAACCTTTGGAAATAAGGAATGGAACATGACTAGAAAATTAGCCCAGATCACTACGTGGGGTACGGACCGGAAGTATAAAAAGGTTGAAGGATTCCTGCTGCGCCCGGCGGTGGAGGAGCAGGCGATGACGGCTGCGACCCGGATTCTGGCCGATGTCCATGAACGCGGCGATAAAGCCGTGATCGACTACGCACGCCTATACGATGGTTCCAACCTTTCGATACGTCGCTTGCGCGTGACTCCCGAAGAAATTTCCGAGGCTAAAAAGTTGGTGGATCCCGGCTTTAAGAAGGCTGCGAAGGAAGCCCATCAGCGAATTGTCGCCTTCTCGAAGAACGGACTGCGCGACGACTGGAATATGCCTACCCCCCAAGGCGGGATGCTGGGCGAAAAATTTGTGCCGTTCGATCGGGTCGGAGCATACATTCCCGGCGGCGCGGCCCCGCTGGCTTCAACCGCACTGATGACGCTGACGCTGGCCAAGGTGGCCGGCGTGAAGGAGCTGGTTGCCTGTTCGCCGGCGGGTCCTGCCGGGAAGCTGAATCCCTACATCGTTTTTGCCCTTGATCTCGCAGGTGCAACAGAAATTTATAAGATTGGCGGCATTCACGCGATTGGTGCCATGGCGTATGGAACCAAGTCGATTGCCAAGGTCCGGAAGATCGTCGGCCCCGGCGGTCCGTATGTAACGGCCGCAAAACGTCAGGTGTATGGCGATGTGGCTCTCGATATGGTGGCCGGCCCGAGCGAGATCGCGATCCTGTGCGATTCGTCGGCAAATCCTGCGCATGTTGCCGCCGACCTGCTTTCGCAAGCGGAGCATGGAACCGGATCTGAAAAATCGCTCCTGGTTACCACTTCTCAAAAAATGGCGGAAGCTGTTCGGAGTGAAGTTTTGAAGCAGGCCGCAATGCTTTCCCGCGCAGAACCGATTCAATCGGTGCTGGAAAACGGCATGCTGCTCGTGGTCGTGAAAAACTTGGCCGACGGCATGAAGCTTTGCAATCTGTTCGCTCCGGAACATATGGAACTGATCGTTAAGTCGCCGGAAAAGTGGATCGATAAAGTCGAGAATGCCGGAGCGCTGTTTATTGGGGAGTGGACGCCGGAGGCGGTTGGCGATTTTGCAGCGGGTCCGAGCCACGTACTGCCGACTGGCGGAACGGCGGCCTATTTTTCAGGGCTGACGGTGGAAGATTTCCGCCGTCGCATCAGTTTGATCCAATTTACAAAGGAAGATCTGGAAGACACCCTTCCGGTTGTCGAGGCCTTTGGCCGTGTCGAAACCCTGGATGGTCACGCCCGCTCGGCCTCCATCCGGTTTGATAAGTAGTGAAAAATTTATGAACAATTTAATTAGAAAATCTGTGCAGGCGATGTCGGGTTATGTTCCGGGGGAACAGCCGAAGGATTCCGATATCATTAAGTTGAATACAAATGAAAATCCGTATCTTCCGTCGCCGGATGTGCAGGATATTCTCTCGATGATCGATGTTGCGATGTTATCGCGCTATCCCGATCCGGTCTGTATGGAGCTGCGGAAGGTGATTGCAGAGTTGCATGGATGTGCCGTGGAAAATGTTTTTGTGGGCAATGGATCGGACGAAGTTCTGGCGCTGAGCATTCGTGCGTTTGTCGAACGCGATGGATCCGTCGGTTATTTTGACCCTTCCTATTCACTCTATCCGATTCTTGCCGATATCGAAGATGTGGAAAAGCGCCCGGTTGCATTGGATTCGGGGTTTCAATGGCAGATGCCGCAGGATTATTCGGCATCGCTTTTTTTTCTGACGGATCCGAATGCGCCGACCAGCACGGGGTATGAAAAATCCAAGGTTGAATCTTTTGTGAAGAACTTCGATGGCGTCGTACTTATCGACGAAGCCTATGCCGATTTTGCCGATGAGAACTGCATGGATTTTGCAGCCGAGTACGCAAATGTACTGGTGGCGCGAACGCTGTCGAAATCCTATTCGCTGGCGAGCATCCGCCTGGGATATTGTGTGGGCCATGCCGACTTGATCGGTGCCATGTATAAGATCAAGGATTCGTATAATATCAACTACCTGACTCAGGAAGTTGCGCGCGTCGCGATTCTTGACCAGGCGACTATGCACGCCAATGTTCAGGCCATTGTTGAGACCCGGAAGCTGGTGGCGAATAAACTTTCGGAACTTGGGTTTGGAGTGTTTGAGTCGCAGACCAATTTCCTGTGGATCAAACCGCTGGGAATTACCGCTCAGACGCTGTTTGATCAGTTGCGCAAAAAAAACATTATTGTACGCTACTTTGGGGGCGATGAGAGGACGAAGGATTATCTGCGCGTTACGATCGGCACCGCACCGGAAATGTTCAAGTTTCTCGATACCGTTGAAATCATTGTCAATGGAGGCGAATAATGGGTGCAGCATGTCCGAACAAGGCGGAAAACCTAAAGTTCTGCACCTGCACTTACGATTGCGGTAAGTTGGGGGTTTGTTGCGAGTGTGTGGCCTATCACCGAAACAAGGGGCAGATTCCCGGCTGTTTCTTTTCCAAGGAAGGCGAGGCCTCCTGGGATCGGTCTGCCAAAAACCTTTGCAAAGATTGCGGGGTTTGCTGACTTTTGGACGTGCAGGCCCGCGCGGGGTGGCTTGACTCGACTTTCGGTTCCGGCATAATGATGCGTTCAACCAAGCGGATTTAAATATGATCAAGGTTTCTGGGGTAACGAAGAAATATCCGGCGCGACTGGCGGTGGATAATGTTTCATTTGAGGTGGGACGAGGGGAAATGGTCGGCTTTCTTGGTCCCAATGGCGCCGGGAAGACCACGACCATGCGCATGCTGACCGGTTATCTTCCAATGAATGCAGGAAAGATCGAGATTGCCGGATACGATGTGGTTACCCATCCGCAGGAAGTGCGCCGCAGGGTCGGGTATCTTCCCGAGAGTTGCCCGCTTTATCCTGAGATGCGGGTCGATGAATATCTTCGGTTCCGGGCGGAACTGAAGGGCGTTAAATCCTCGGCGCGCAAGGCCAAGGTTAATGCCGTCAAGGAACAGTGCGGGCTGACCGATGTCGGCAAGCGAATTATTGGTCAGCTCTCGAAAGGATATCGCCAGCGTGTTGGTCTGGCGGATAGTCTGGTGCATGACCCGGAGCTGCTGATCCTCGACGAGCCGACCGTTGGGCTCGATCCCTATCAGATCCGGCAGGTGCGCGAACTGATCAAGCAGTTGGCTGATCAGCATACCATTTTGCTTTCAACGCATATTTTGCCGGAAGTGGAAGCCATCTGCGAGCGCATCCTGATTATTAACGAAGGCCAGATTGTGGCTTCGGACACCGAGGAAAACCTCCATCGCAGACTCCACGCGAGCACGATCATTGAAATGGAAGTTCAGGGAAATAAAGAGCGCATCGTTGAAAAAATAAGTTCGACGGTTGGGGTCGATGTCCGCAATGCCAGCGACCTTGATGACGGGTGGGTCTGGCTCGATCTTGAAGCGGATTCTGCCGATATGCGCGTCGAGCTGTTTAATCTCGCGGTGACCGAAGGCTGGACGCTCCGTGAACTGGCCGAGCAGGAGCATTCCCTGGAAGATACCTTTGTTCAAATTACGCGCAACCATGGGGCTGGGTCATGAGTGTTTTTTTGAGTTTATTGAAAAAGGAACTGCGGTCCTGTTTTCTTTCGCCGGTTGCCTATGTGGTCATGTTTTTTTTCTGGGTATTGACCGGTGGAAACTTTATCTGGTTGCTGGGACAGCTGGCGCAGGGCGATTCACTCACGATTGCGACACAACTGCTGTTTAGCGGACCATTGCTGACCTTTAGCCTGCCGGTCATTGTTCCGCTGATCACCATGCGCCTGTTTGCAGAGGAGCGGAAGCTGGGCACATTGGAGTCGCTGCTGACGACGCCCGTCCGGATTCCAGAGCTGGTGCTGGCGAAGTTTTTCGGGGCGCTTTGTTTCTATGCGGTGCTCTGGCTTCCGGTATTCATCTATGCCTTTATTCAAAGCTGTCTGTGTCCGGCGGAGGTGGTTGGCTTTCCGGATGCCGGGGCCCTGCGGGCGGGTGCGCTGGGGGTGTTGCTGGTGGGCTCGCTCTATGTGGCCATTGGCCTTTTAATGTCGAGCATTACCGCGAATCAGATTGTGGCCGCCATCAGCGGATTCGCGCTGCTTTTCGGCGGATCGCTTTGCATGGTAATTATCGCCTACACCGCAACGAACCCCTCGATGAGGATTGTTGGCCAATACTACTCTTCATTCGCGCACATGATGGATTTTGCCCGCGGCGTGGTGGATGGACGGATCGTCGTGTTGTATCTGACCCACACGGCCTGGTTTCTTTTTGTGGCTGTTAAAGCGCTTGAAACCAAACGGACCTAGCGGGATACCTTCGGGAAAACAATATGAAACGAATTTTATCCAATTTGAATGTGCTGGCGGCCATCGGACTCTCGCTGGTGCTGCTGCTGATGGTTAATTATCTGGCGTTGCAGAATCCCGTGCGCATGAACTGGAGCGGACGGACCTATTATGAACTTTCCGAAAGAACCCTTAATCTACTTGATGAGCTGGAACAGCAGGTCAATGTAACGGTTTTCTTCCAGGAAGAGCATAAACTCTATTATGACATCGAAAACCTGCTTGAGGAATATCAGTACCACTCCCGAAATATTCACATCGAGTGGGTTGACCCGGCTCGGGACCTTGCGCGTACGGAAAAACTGGCCAGTAAATATGGCCTGACCGAGGCTCAGGTGGTCGTCTTTGATATGGGCGGAAAAAGCAAAACGGTCCGCCAGGCCGACCTTGCCGATTTTCAAATGGTTGATGGCCGCAAGGAACCGGTGATGACGGCTTTTAAAGGGGAACAAGCGTTCTCCAGTGCCATTCAGGAATTGATTCAGGATGAAACTCCGGTGGTCTATTTTCTCGCGGGTCATGGTGAACGCCGCATAACGGACTTTGATCAGCTCACCGGGTTTTCAAAAATAGGTACTGTCATTCTTCGTGACAATCTTGACGTGAAGGAACTGATGCTTAGCGGCGAGCAGGGCGTACCGGAGAATGCTGCGGCATTGGTCATTCCGGGGCCGAGCAAAATGCTCAGTTCGGTCGAAGTCGAGATGATCGAAGACTATCTCGGCCGAAGCGGGCGCGTGATGGTGTTGCTGGATGCATTGAAGGAAACCGGGTTGGAACCGATGCTGCGCCGCTGGGGGGTGAGCCTTCGGAATGATTTTGTGGTCGATCTTGAAAACACGCTGCGCGGCAACGATGTCCACGTTCGACGATACAATCCCCATCCGATCACGATGCAAATGAAGTCCATTGTTCAGTTTATTTTGCCGCGATCCATCGAACCGATTCTTCCTGAGTCGCAACAGGATGACGCTCCTGACAGACCTTCCGTGAGCCCCCTTGCCATGACATCGGATAAGAGCTGGTCGGAAACCCAGGTCGGGGAAACCACCGCTAAGTTTGATGAAAATACGGGGGATTTGCGAGGGCCGTTTTCGTTGGCCGTTGCGGTCGAGCGAGGTGCCGCCCAAACGATGCTTGATGTACAAATCAAGCCATCACGGATGGTTGTGATTGGCGATTCCGATTTTGTCAGCAATGGCAGTATGGTCGGGGGAAACCAGGATTTGTTCATGAATGCTCTGAATTGGCTGCTGGAACGCGATGAGCTGATGTCCATTGCGCCCAAACCGATTGAAGAGGTTCGATTGAGCCTTTCGCGCAAGCAGCTGCGTAAATGGTCCTGGATTAATGTCGGGGGAATACCAGCGATTGCTGTTGCAGTCGGTTTTCTGGTTTGGCTCCGCAGAAGAAAGTAGGGTGCGGCGAATATGAAGGGTCATTCTACACGGTTTTTGTTTTTGGCAATATTGGCTGTTGGCCTGTTTATCTGGGGACAGGACGTCTGGCGAGCCCGTGTTCCATCCAAAGAATACCGAAGGGTAAAGCTGTTTGATTTGGATGCGTCCACACTGGTTTCTCTGCAGTTTAAATATACGAATTCAACCGTGGACTGCGCGAAGGAAAACGGTGTTTGGATGACCGGCGAGACGGGCAGCGGAATGGGGCGTGCAGATGTGGCCCTGATATTCCGGCTGGTGGCCGGATTGAACTCCATGGGCAAGGGTACCGTTATTACCGCAAAGCATCTGGAGTTGCGCGGCTTTGATGCGGGTGAATATGGGTTTGATCAACCTTCGGTTGAAATCTCTGCCGTCGATCAGCAGGGGCGGCACGGCTGGGAGATTGGTCGAAAGGCCCCCTTGGACAATATGGTTTATGTGCGCGAGGTTGATCATTCGGATATCTACACGGTTGATGATAAGATTCTCGAAATTATTCCAGCCCAGCCGGGGCTGTTGCGGAACCGAACCTTGTTTGATGGTGATGCTCCTGGGGTGCGGCGGGTTGAAATTCGCGGTACAGAAGGGTTTGTTCAAATCCTGAAAGACAATCAGTCGGGCTGGCAGATCCAGCAACCCGTATCGGCTTCTGCCGACAAAAAAATGGTGGAAAGCTATATTGAGCAGCTCTACCGTTTAAGAGCGGATGATTTTGTGGCGGAAAATGTTTCCGACTTTTCAATTTATGGACTCCAGAGCGATGCCCGACAAATTTCATTGGGCGGTGCAGGGGGAGCATCGCGCATGGTGGTGCTTGGGGATGAAGTTCCCGACCGTCCGGGTTTTATCTATGCCCGCCGCTCTGACGAAATGTCGGTATTTACGCTCAATGAGGACGTGCTGGAGCTTTTGAATGTAACCTCGGGACGATTCCGTGATGCCCGCTTGCTTGCGTTGTCTCCTGATAAAATTTCATATGCATCGGTAACACATAATGACGACCAACTCTCAATGACCCGAAGCGAGGGAGGTTCGTGGGTGATTACATCGCCGGTTGCATGGGCTGCGAATGACGGAGCCGTGGACGACTTTCTCAAGGTGTGGAGCGATGCGGTAATCATCGAATTCAACGTTCAGGCCGAATCGGTGGAAGCGGCGTGGAGTTTTGAGTTTGCTTCCGATGAGCTGGGGGAGAGCAACCGGATCGATGTTCTTCCTGATTACGGGAGCAGAAGCGGCCTGCTGGTTCGGCGCGCCCAGGATCGCGCCCTGTTCCGGATAAACCTGCCATCTATCCCCGAGACCATGGTGGACCCGCTACATTTCAAGAATAAAGAAATCTGGCGGCTGGATATGGCTGATATTCAAAAGGTGTCCGTAAATCGCCAGAATGGACGTTCTCAGAAAATCGAGCGGCAGGATGATGGGAGTTTTATTACTGTGGGGACCAATGGGAATATGCAGGTTGATCTCGATACATGGCAACATTTCACACAAAGGTTGCAGCTGATTCAGGCCGATGATTATGTGACCTACAATCCGCGTGAGTTGGAGATCTATGGACTCAATGACCCGACACTGGAACTCCATGTTGGTTTGGGTGGTACCAACGAGCTGGGGCGTGTGTTGTTCGTTGGCCACGAAACCCCGCAGGGCTATTATGCAATGGTCAAGGGGCGCGATGTGGTGTTTTTCCTGAACAAGCGCCTTGTTCAGTCTCTTATGGTTGATCTGGACGGGGAGCACCCGTCTGTGTTGCGGGATGCTAAATAGATGGGAGAAACTCACTTTAACAGGAGGGGATCAAAGCCTTCGGGCCGGGTGGCTCGCCTTCTGATCCGTCTGCTGTCGATCCTTGCGTTGCTTGCGGTGGTTGCTTTTCTTTTTTTGCGATTGTATGGCGTCCCTGCACCGGTGTTGCGGGAAATTATATCCAGAGCCAATGCGGCAGGTATCCGTGTGGACATAGAGGGAATTCGGCTCACGTTGCGCGGCTGGCGCGCAGGGAACGTTTCATACTACAGTGCATGTCCTGATGACCTGGTCCCCATATTTCGGGCCGAGCAGGTTTACTTTTCTCGCGGCACCAAGCGAAAGAGGGATGACTCCAAAGGGTGGCGGCTGAATGTCGAAGCGGAAGATATTCATATTAATCCGCCCGGAAAATGGGGGATTCATATTCCCGAACATCATCCGGTTCGGAAAATCGACTATATGGAGACAACCCTTTCCTTTCAGGCGGATCGCATAGAGGTTTCGGATGGAGAAATTTGGTGGCTCAACTCAAAACTCTCGGGGAATGGAGTGATTCTCCGAAAATCCAAAGAGAGGACGGGCCGGGGAGGGCGAGGTCGGGTGGCTCAGCGCCCCGCTGAAACCATGCCCACCCCGCCCTCGGAATATATGCTTTCTGCGGAGCAGTTCGCCGAGCTGGAAACCCGATTGAAGATGCTTGTTCTCCCCAATGGGGCAGAGGCTTCCGTTACTTTTTCAATTGATACGGAAAATTATACCCAAAGCCGGTTTGACTTTTCGGTCGCCGCAGATAATCCGTATTTGCGCGGGGTTGATTTTTCTCGGATCGAACTTTCGGGAGCCTATGCCTATCCTGTAATCACGGTGGATCGGGCAGAGGTGAAAAAGGGCAACCGTTCGGCGAAATTGAGCGCAACGTATGACCATGTCTCCGGACAGTTGCAAGGTGCTCTCCAAAACTCAATTATCTCTAAACAGTTGTTGCTGTTAGCTCCAAACAAACTTTTAAGCAGGCTCTCTTTGGCGGGAATTGGCATCCGTCAGATACCTAGGTTGAATGTGACTTTCGGACCGGATTCCGTCTCGAATATGCTCAACCATGTCTCCGGCAATTTTGCGATCAAGAGTATTGCTTATACCGGGCTGACCATCGAGTCTATGCAGGGCCAGTTTAGTCGTGCGGAGGGCCGTACCGAGTTCAAGGATTTGAGCGGGGTGGTGAAAGGCCAGGAGTTTCGGGCCGCCGAATCGGGGAGTGCCATGCAGGGCGGGCCTGTTTCGGGCAGCGCCTACTGGGATGGGAATGCCAGAGAATTCGGCATACTCGCCACGACAGCCATCGATCCCTCGTTGCTGATCCCTCCGTTGTCCATTTCTAGAATCGCAACCAATGTGCTGCAACGCTTTTCATTCCATAGCCGCCCGCCGAAACTTCAGCTTGAGATCAAGTCGAATGTAACAGACTGGAGCTCGTTTTATCTCCGTATAGACGCAACCGGGAATGATCTCGCGTTTCAAGGCGTAGGACTTTCGTCCCTGAACACCAGCGCTGAATATCAGCATAAGGTATTGCGGCTCGATCCGCTCGCCGCCACTCAGGATGGAAAGTTTGCAAAAGGCTCGGTGGCTATCGATTTCGGCAAGTCCTCGGCACAATTTGACTTGCTCACAACCATTCACCCTGCCGATTTTGAGGATATACTTTGCCCGCGTCTGGGTTTGTTTGGTGAAAAGCTCAGTAGTACGGGTGAGGTGAGGATAGATGCCCAGGGTAGCTTTGATTGGGGAAGCATGGACTCGACCGATTTTATCGCCAACATCAAGGCCGAGAAGTTCGTGCTTCCGGTGGCATCTACCGATGGGTTTACCGCCGAGGTCAAGGGCCATGGGAAACAGATCGCTGTGACAGATGCCCGGTTCGGCCTTTATGGCGGAGAGGGAACGGGGGCGTTCTCAATAGAATGGGATCCGTTGCGGAAACAACTGCCGTGTTCGTTTGAGACTGATATAGCCCATGTAAATCTAAAGGAGTTCAGGCAGTTTTTGGCTAAGGGAAAACCAGTGAAGGTTTCCGGGACGATGACGGGCCGGCTCGCAATGACAACGGATCTTTCGACCAATATTCTGGCCGTGGCCAATGGGGAAGGATTTGTGCGGGTGGACGATGGTCAGCTGACCGATCTCCCACTGTTTAATGGCTTCTCGCGCCTTGTGCGAAAAATCATTCCGGGATTTTCCGTTTTTTCAATCACCAATCTTCGAGGAACCTATCGGATTTCCGACGGAAATATTTCCTCGGGCGATGCCTACTTTGAGGGCGATGTCATTAGCGCGAAGGGAAAGGGAAAATACCACTATCAAGACGGTTTCGATGCGAAGCTGCAAGTGCAGATTTTCAGGGAGTCCAAGTTTTCCAAGGTGGTGCGGGCAATCACCGATCCTCTAATGAGGTTGTTGAAAATTCGATTGGAGGGCCCTTTGTCTGATCCTTCCTGGAAACTGTATAATTTCTAATAACCTGTTTCGTGCGCGGTAGCTGCCATGAATAAATAAAAACTATTTGATATCCACCCTCGTAAACTTATACATTTTGAAACAGAAAAAGGGACAACTCCAACGATGAATTCATTGCATCCAAGTTTTTGGGCAGCCCTGTTTGGCTGGATCGTCGCACAGACCATCAAGATGATTTATAGCTTGTCGAAAACGAGACGGCTCGACTTTAGTTACATGGTCAGTACCGGGGGGATGCCAAGTGCGCATTCATCGATGGCGGCGGCCCTCGCCACTTCGCTGGGATTATGCCAAGGCTTCGGCTCCGCCTTTTTTTCTTTTGGCTGTGCGTTCGCAATTGTGGTGATGTTCGATGCTCAGAGCGTACGAAAAGCAGCGGGTGAGCAAGCTCAGCTGCTCAATCAGATTGTCGATGAACTGTTGCATGAACACCATTTGTCGGAAAACAAGCTGAAAGAACTATTGGGACATACGCGGCTTGAAGTTTTCGTGGGAATGCTCACCGGGATTGCTACAGCATTTGCTTCATTCCACTATATCCATCCTTAGGTGGTGGAACCTCCAGTGGGCGTCTGCGCCCAAGGGAACAAACCCCTTCGGGGCAAAGGTTTTCGTTCCCCGTGCAGCCGAAAGCCTTTAATCAAAGATAACGCTGCTTTAACGACAGGACACGAGGGAGGTCCGCGTCTAAAGGCAGGATCGGGCGCTCATATTTCGAAAAGTTTTTCAATTCTATGATCTACCGATTTCGAGATGGACATTAGGTTCGCTCTTTGTAATCTTAGTTGCCATTTGTGACATGGAGGATTGAAATGCCAGTTAAGCGGGATTACAAAGTTAAGGGTACCAAGGATTTTCTAGTTTTGGCCGGGATATTCTTTTTTCTGGGTTTATGGGCCATCAAGGACGCGTGGTATCCTTCTCCTAAAATGCTTGAAAAACATCCGAGGGAAGTATCCCTATCCTTTTCAATTCCCGGTGCCATCGCCAAGCTTTATGTTGCTCCGGGCGACACCATTGGCGAAGGCCAGCAGCTGGCTGTTCTACGCCGCACAAAAATCGAGCAGAGCATTGTCGTCGCCAAAGCGGCATACGCCAAGGCCAAGAAAACCCATGCACTCAGAGATGCGGCCGTGCAAAATGCGGCGAACAACGGGGCCACGGATCAGGGCATGGATGAAATGCGCCAGCGCCTTCAGGACGCGGAAACGGCGATGACTGAAGCGTTGTTGAAACTGGATGCGGAGCGTGATAAACTGGAAGCCGCTAAACTGCTGTCAACCACGAAGGGGACCGTAAAGGAACTTCTAGTAAAAACATATGATGTGGTGGCGGCTGACCAGCCTGTGATATCCATTGATCCCAAGGATCACTTTTACTTATTTAACAAAAGTTTGTCTATTTTCAGCTTCATTGCATTCTGGGTTTTTCTTGCCATTCATATTCTTGCTCATTGAATGAGCGATCTGTTGGGTAATAGTGGACGGAATAGCTTGACCGTTTTTAGCGACGGACTATTATCCCTATTTCATTTTTTTAAGTGCGGAACTGTTTTTTATTGAACTATCTAAAGATCAAGGAGATATATAAATGACAAAAAGAGATTTGGTAATGCGTATTGCAGATGAAACGGGGTTGATCCAGCAGGATGTTTATGCCGTTATCCAAAAAAGCTTGGATTACATCGTAGAGGCTCTTGAGCAGGACGATACGGTGGAATTCCGTAACTTTGGTGTTTTTGAAGTTCGTGAGCGCAAACAGAGAATTGGCCGCAATCCAAACAAGCCCGAAAACGTGGTAACCATTCCTGCTCGCAAGGTGGTTAAATTCAAGCCGGGAAAAATCATGCGCGAAAAAATCACCGGCGAGTAACTTTGCCGCCCCGTGAACGCTGTTGGCCGGCCTTGGTCTGGCCTCGGCATTTCAAGCCCGACAACCGGAAATCATAAATGGCAAGTGCTGAGTTTCAACCACTTCAGGGTATGTCCGACATCTGTACGCCGGAGATTTATATCTGGCGCATGATTGAAGAGCGCGCGCGGAAGCTGTTCAATAGCTACGGCTACGAAGAAGTAAGAACGCCATCCCTCGAAAAACTTTCCGTATTTAAGCGTTCTATCGGTGACACCACCGATGTCGTTCAGAAAGAAATGTATGCCTTCGAAGATCGGGGTGGCCGAGAGCTGGCGCTTCGCCCCGAAGGTACGGCAGGTACCATCCGCCATTTGGCTGGACGTGGCGTGGAAGGGCTCAACGCCCGCGTGTTTTATATCGCCCCGATGTTCCGCTGTGAACGCCCGCAAGCCGGACGTAAACGTCAGTTCCATCAGGTCGGTGTCGAAGCCACCGGCGAGCCGAATCCGTTGGCCGATGCCGAGTGCATCGCGCTCCAGCAGCATCTACTCGAAGAATGGGGACTAACCGGCTCCAGGATCCAGATCAGTACGCGTGGAACCCGGGCCGATCGCCAGCCCGTTGCCAGCGGTCTGCGGAAAGCGCTTCAACCGCATTTAAATGATTTATGCCCCGACTGCCAACGTCGCATTGATGAAAATGTGCTTCGCGTCATTGACTGCAAGAATGAGGCCTGTGGCAAAATTGTTGACCAGATTCCCTCTGCACTTGAATTCATGAGCAAGGAATCACGCAACTATCTCGATCAGGTTGTTCAGGCATTGGAAACCATGGGGATTGAAGTGGAACTCGATCCAAAACTGGTGCGCGGGCTCGACTATTATGTACATACGGTGTGGGAGATCACCCACGGCGCATTGGGGGCGCAAAATGCCATTGCAGGTGGCGGTCGCTATGAAATCGCTCTTGGGAAAAAAGGGGTGCCCGGCGTTGGGTTTGCCATGGGCATGGAGCGTGTGATCACGTCGCTCGAAGCCGGTGGGATCACGGCCGGGCAGTTTGCACCGAAAGGTGGAATCTGGTTGGTATCCCTGGGCCACGCCGCTTTGGCTGAAAACATGAAACTTGCAAGGAAGCTACGTACCAAAGGGCTTCGCTGCGGCATGGAACTCGAAGCCAAGAGCATGAAAGCGCAGATGCGAAAGGCCAATCGCGTTGGCGCTGAAACCGTCATTATCCGCGGCGAAGACGAACTTGCCGACGGTACTGCTGTGGTTAAGAATATGAATGAAGGTTCGCAGGAAACATTGAATCTTGAAGAAGTAATACGTGATGTGTGAATAATGAACCGTGATTTCCAAATATAGGAAACTCACGCTTCATGCCTCATCGTCAGAAAATCATTTGGAGAAGCTCATGCATCGTTACAGAACACATACTTGCGGCGAACTAAGAAAAGAAAACGTCCACGAAATCGTTAAGGTTTCAGGTTGGATCCACAGTGTCCGGGACCATGGCGGTATTATTTTCATCGATCTTCGCGATCACTACGGTCTGACTCAGGTGGTCGTCGATCCGATGCAACCCTTCTACAAGGGCGTTGAACATTGGCGGGTTGAAAGCACGATTTGTTTTACGGGTCAGGTCGTTGACCGCATTCCCGATGCCATCAATCCCAAACTACCTACTGGCGACATTGAAGTGGTTGCCCGCGAAATGGAGACCCTCGGCGAGTCGAAGGTTCTTCCCTTCCAGATTGCGAAGGATGAGGATTGCAATGAAGCATTGCGCCTTGAATATCGCTTCCTCGACCTGCGTCGCGAGAACCTGCACAACAACATTGTGTTGCGCTCCAAGGTGATTTCCCGCATGCGCGAACTGATGACCGGCGAAGGATTCATGGAAATCCAGACGCCGATCCTTACCAGCAGCTCGCCCGAAGGTGCGCGCGACTACCTGGTGCCGAGCCGGATTCACCCCGGAAAATTCTACGCTCTCCCCCAGGCACCCCAGCAGTTTAAGCAACTGCTCATGACCTCCGGATTTGATCGCTACTTCCAGATTGCCCCTTGCTTCCGGGATGAAGATGCACGGGCTGACCGTTCTCCAGGCGAGTTCTATCAGCTCGATATGGAAATGGCCTTTGCCACTCAGGAAGACGTTTTTGAAGTAAACGAAAAGGTGCTGCATAAAATCTTCACCGAGTTTTCCGATAAGAAGGTCGACGATATCCCTTTCATGCGCCTTCCCTACAAGGAAGCCATGGAAAAGTATGGTTCCGATAAGCCGGATCTGCGTAACCCGCTCGTCATCCAGGATGCCTCCGAGTTGTTTCGCAACTGCGACTTCAAGGCCTTCGCCGGTGTTGTGGCCTCCGGTGGCGTTGTTAAAACCATTGCCGCCAAGGGCTGTGCCGAAAAATCACGCAAGTTTTTCGATGACATGATTAAGTTTGCCCAATCGGTCGGTTCCAAGGGCCTCGGCTACCTGCGCTGGATCGACGGCGAAGTGCAGAGCCCGATTGCCAAGTTCCTGTCTGAAGAAACCATCAGTCAGCTCAAGGATTTGGGTGGGGTGGGTGACGGCGACGTTATGTTCTTCATTGCCGACAAGCTCAAGCCTGCCACCGAAATCGGCGCAGCAGTTCGCGATGAACTCGGCAACCGACTTGAACTGATTGATCCTGATATATTCAAATTTTGCTGGATCGTCGACTTCCCCATGTTTGAGCTCGATGATGAAGGCAAGGTGGAATTTTCCCATAACCCGTTCTCCATGCCGCAAGGGGGTATGAAGGATATCGACGAAAAAGATCCGCTCGATATTCTCGCCTACCAGTATGATATTGTCTGCAACGGCACCGAACTGTCATCCGGTGCGGTGCGTAACCACAGCCCCGAACTGATGGTTAAAGCATTCGATATTGCCGGTTATGATCAGTCTGTTGTGGAAGCCAAATTCCCGGCGTTGCATCGTGCATTCCAGTTCGGCGCACCGCCGCACGCCGGCATTGCTCCGGGCGTCGACCGCATCATCATGTTGCTGGCCAACGAGCCTAATATTCGCGAAGTCATCGCTTTCCCGATGAACCAGAAAGCTCAGGATCTGCTGATGAATGCTCCGGGCGAGGTTGAACACAACCAGATTCGCGACCTTCACCTGAAGATCAAGCTTCCAAAGAAGGTTGAACAGGAAATCGAAGACCAGTCCGAGCCGGATCTTTAAATTATACCTCATCGGAATCTGACAAGGATATTTGAATGAATAAAGCTGAGTTGATCGTGGCACTCGATGTGCCGAATGCAGAAGCGATGGAAAAGAAGCTTCAGGAGCTACCTGACTTTATTGAATGGTACAAAGTTGGACTGGAAATCTTTTGCGCTGAAGGTCCTGCTGCACTCGAACCCCTTAAGAAACGTGGAAAGAAGATTTTCCTCGATTTAAAACTGCACGACATTCCGCGTACTGTTGGGAATGCAGTTACGACCGCCGCGGAGCATGGCGTCAGCCTAATGACCGTTCATGCGGTTGGTGGTCGCGCCATGCTTGAGGAAGCGGCCAGGGCCGCGAAAGAATGCGCCAATCCGCCCAAGCTGGTCGCCGTCACTACGCTGACCAGCCTCAACGAGGATGATTTTTCCGACCTCGGCATTAATCGTACGGTTTCGGAGCAGGCGCTTGAGCTTGGCCGGTTGGCGATCTCATCGGGTATCGACGGAATGGTGACCAGTGCACACGAAGCCAAGGTGCTGAGAGACGAGTTTCCAAATGCGATTCTCGTGACCCCCGGCATCCGTATGCCCTCTGGCGACGTAGGGGATCAAAAACGCGTGGCTACACCCTCCTTTGCCGTGAAACAGGGCGCCACCCATCTCGTGATTGGCCGCCCGATTGTGCAGGCGGAAGATTCAGTTGCTGCGGCGACCGCCATGATGGAAGACATGAACAGGTAGGGGAAGCAATGAACAAACCAAAGGTTTTGATTATTACAGGCTATGGTGTGAACTGCGAAGCGGAGTCTGAGCACGCATGGAAACTTGCGGGTGCCGATCCTCGGCTGGTACACCTGAACGACCTGCTGGCCAAACCGGATCAACTCGCTGATTTTCAGGCCATGATGTTTATCGGTGGCTTTTCCTATGGTGACCATATGACCAGTGGCCATGTTTTTGCGTTGCGTGTAAAGCATCATATGCAGGCGCAGTTGCAGAAGTTTATCGACGATGGAAAGTTGATTCTGGGCATCTGCAACGGTTTTCAGGTTATGACCAAGATGGGACTGTTGCCCGGGCTCGACGAAAATTATTTTGAGCCGACGGTTTCGTTGATGCAGAATGATTGCGGAACCTTTCAGAACTTCTGGTGTGACATTCGTTTCGAAGAAGATTCGCCCTGCGTATTCACGAAGGGGCTGGGTACGATCCCCTTGCCGATTCGTCACGGGGAGGGAAAAATCTTTACACTTGATTCCGAGCTGATTGATAAGGTCGAAGCGAAGGGTTGCGCCGCTGCCCGCTACGTGGATGCCGATAACCATCCGACGCAGGAATTTCCGGCCAACCCCAACGGTTCGCTCAATGCGATTGCCGGATTAACCGATCCAACTGGCCGCATCTTTGGCATGATGCCGCATCCGGAAGCTTATCTTTTCCCTGAAAATCATCCGAACTGGGACACGCAGAAGCTCAATGGCGAACTGCCGGAGCAGGGGTTGGGCCTTAAGCTCTTTCAGAATGCGGTGCACTTTATGAATTCGGAATCGTAGTCCGCAGCACGGTGGCATGACCTTCGAGGGTGTAGCCGGGCAGGGCGGCAGGAACGAGGATTGATGTTCCCGCCGGAGCAGCAAGACTTTCCTCGTCCCACGAAACCGTCGCGTCGCCTTCCGCAACAAATAATGCGTGGAAGGTGGTTCCGTTCATTGGAACTTCGAGCGGTGCGGAATAGATCAGCTTTTCGAGCCGGAAATATTCACAGCTCAAAACTTCCAGGCATTGGAAGGCTTCGGTATCAACCAGCTGGGTCGGTTCGACCAGCGGGTTGTCGTGATCGTTCCAGTTGATGACGTTGATCGCTTGCTCGATATGCAGCGCTCGGGGTTTGCCGTCGTTGCCCATGCGCCCCCAGTCGTAGATCCGGTAGGTGGTATTGGAGTTCTGCTGGATTTCCAGAATGAGGCAACCTTCGTCAATGGCGTGGACTCGACCGCCGCGCACAAAAACTGCACTGTCCTTTTCCACAGGGACCGGGCGCATGGTGTCGTCGCTGGTATCTTCCTCGACGGCCTTGAGGAACGATTCCTTGGTGACATCGTCTTTCAGTCCGCAATAGACCTTCGTTTTGTTGTCGCCGAGCAGGTACCACATTTCAGTCTTGGCCTCGCCGCCAAACCGAGCGGCTGTTTCGTCGTTTGGGTGTACCTGCACACTGAGTTTTTGCTTGGAGTCGATCAGCTTGATCAGCAGGGGAAACTTGGTGCCGGAAACCTTGGTGCCCATAATTTCTTCTGGGTGGGCCTGTATAATTTCGCGGATGGTTTTTCCGGCCAATACACCGTTGGAGACGATGCTCATACCGTCGTCATGGTCGGAAATTTCCCAGGATTCGGCATAGATGCCTGCTTCAACTTCGCGGTTGTAGGTTTCGGGGATCCGGGATCCGCCCCACGGGTAGTCCTTGTAAACGGGAGTGAATGTGAAAGGATAAAGCGTATTTTTCATGCTTGTGATTAAACGGAACAATTAGGTTCTAATCAATCTTTGTTTATGGCTCAATCCATTGAATGGAGCAGCCGAGAAACAGTAAACGAAACTTTGCCCGGTGGGACATTGATAAAGTGCGGTACCATCTGGACCAACCCATGTCCCCTAAACGGGACATTCGCAACATGCGTGATGTGCTTTCGGATGTGATGGATGGTCTGGAGCAGCCGCAGAGCGAAAATATTCTGATTCTTCGCAAGGCCTGGCCGAAACTGGTGGGTGCTCAGATTGCCCAGCACAGCGAGCCGGGCTTCATCAAGGATTATGTGCTTCATGTTCGGGTTGATCTTCCCGGGTGGATGCCTGAACTCGAACGACTGAAACGCGTTCTCCTTCAAAAATTAAAATCGCAGTATCACGAGTTGCAGATTCGGCGCTTAAATTTTGTTCTGGCGCACAAATAAAAAAGCCCGTCGCAATGACGGGCTTTTGCATGTCAGGCTCAAACGGAGTTATGCGCCAAGCTGATAACGCACAAAGCGTTTAATGGTCAGCGTATCGCCCAGCTCTTTTCCTTTTTCTTCCAACAGGCTGGAAATGGAAACCTTATCTTCCTTCACAAAGCCTTGCTCGACAAAGCAGATCTGCGAGAAAAACTTGTTGATCTTTCCGGTCAGGATATTGTCGATAATGTTTTCCGGCTTTCCGACGAGCTGCTTGCGGAAGATTTCCTTTTCAGATTCGACGGTTTCGGAAGGTACTTCATCGCGGGTCAGGTATTCCGGTGCGGCAGCTGCCACATGGAGGGTCAGATCCTTGGCGATTTCCTTGAAGATAGGGCTTTCAATGGTTTCAGCTTTTTCACAGCCGAGTTCCAGCAAAACACCAACCTTGCCACCCATGTGGATGTAGGATGCAATGGCGCCTGTGCCCTCAACGCTCAGTTTAGCGTTGCGACGGAACTGAATTTTTTCACCGATCGAGGCCATCTTGGCTTCTACTCTGCTGGCCACGCCTTCAGCCATTTTGTCGGACTCAAAGTCCAAGGCTTCGTCACGAAGCTCGGCTACGAAGGCCTGGAAATCTTCGTTACGTGTAACAAAGTCGGTCTCGCAGTTGATTTCAATCATTGCAGCGCTCTGTGCATCGGAAGAGACGATCGCATCGATCACACCTTCTTTAGCTTCCTTGCTGGCGCGTTTCGCAGCGACGGCAGCACCCTTCTCGCGAAGGATCTTGATCGCGGCATCGAAGTCGCCACCGGTTTCGTCGAGTGCTTTTTTGCAGTCGGCAATGCCCAGACTGGTGGCATCACGCAATTCTTTGATCATGCTGGTTGTAATAGCCATGGTAGTAATTCTCCTAAATTATGCGTCTTTTGTTTCTTCTGATTCTTCAGCAGCGGGAACTTCTTCAGCAACCGGAGCCGCCTCTTCGACTTTGACTTCTTCAGCGGCGGGAGCTTTTTCTTCTTTTACCTCTGCTTTAGGAGCGGCTTCTTCAGCTTTAACTTCTGGAGCGGCGGCTTCCTTCTCTTTTTTAGCAGCGGCAGCTTCTGCCTTTTTCTTGGCATCGGCTTTTTTCTTCTGCTCTTTGATCTTCTTCAGCACTTCTTCGCGCTTTTTCTTCTCTTCGGCTTCTTTCTTCTGGCGCTCTTCGCGGGCAATGCGGGCCTTTTCACGTTCTTCCGCTTCCGCCTTTTCACGGGCTTCCTTTTCAGCCTTGGCTTTCGCCGTGTAAATTTCATCCGCTTGCTTGATGGTTTCTCCGAGTACTTCTGCAATCAGACCAATGGACCGAAGCGAGTCGTCGTTGCCAGGGATCGGGTAGTCGACGCTGTCGGGGTCGGCATTGGTGTCGACGAGGGCCACGATCGGAATATTCAACCGCTTAGCTTCGGCAAGAGCGAGTTTTTCGCGTTGCAGGTCCACTACAAAAAGGGCGCCTGGCTTCTTTTCCATGTTGGCGATACCCGTCAGGTTGCGCTCCAGTTTGGAGAGTTCGTGACGGAGCACGGACACTTCCTTTTTCGGAAGTTTTTCCATGGAACCATCCTTTTCCATTTTCTGCAGCTCACGCATGCGGGCAACCGAAGTGCGGATGGTTTTGTTGTTGGTAAGCATGCCGCCAAGCCAGCGGTGGATCACATAGGGCTGGTTGAATTTTTCTGCCGATTCCTTGATGATTTCTCGCGCTTGTTTCTTGGTACCAACAAACAGTACCTTTTCGCCGCGCAAGATGACATCGTTCAGGAAGGTTTTCGCCAGATCCAGCTGCGAAAGGGTTTTGTTCAAATCAATGATGTAGATCCCGTTTTTAGCGCCATGGATATAGCGCTTCATTTTGGGGTTCCAACGTTTGGTCTGGTGACCGAAATGCAAACCTGCGTCGAGCAGATCCTGTACGCCAACCGTTTTAGTAAATGACTCCGTCATTTTGCCTCTCCTTATAGTTTACTCTATTTATAAACAATCCGCTTTGACACACCACGAGGTCAGGTGGTCTTCGCTTCTAACCAGCACACACCGGTTAATTAAGCGGCGAAATATACGCAGAAGAGGGGGGTACCGCAAGTATTATCTAGTAAATTCAAATCGTTGATTTCTGTTTGATTTCGGGGAGGAAAGATCCGGATCGGTCTGTTCCCAATGGCTGGATAAAGACGCACTCCGCGAAGAGGGGAACGAAAACATTTAGAAAAATCCCTGCTTTCACCAAAACCCTATTTTCCTGCCGGGGTGTGCGTCTACAACAGGGTGCCAGCTAGATCGGCCAGTTCCGACCGTTCACCTTTTGTCAGGTTGACGTGTGCATAGAGCCGCTGACCTTTCATTTTTTCGATCAGATAGCTGAGGCCGTTGGAGTGGCTGTCGAGATAGGGATGGTCGATCTGGAAGATATCGCCGGTAAAGACAACCTTTGTCCCTTCACCGGCCCGGGTGATAATGGTTTTAATTTCGTGAGGGGTCAGGTTCTGGGCTTCGTCGATGATGAAGAAGGTGTTTACCAGACTGCGCCCGCGGATATACGAGAGCGGCTCGATGATCAGTTGCTTGTCTTCCAGCAATTTTGTGGTCTGATTACGCTTGGTATCGCCCTGTGCATGCTCAATGACGCCAAGGTTGTCGAAGAGCGGTTTCATATAGGGATCAAGCTTTGATTGGATATCGCCCGGTAGGTAGCCGATATCTTTGTTGCTCAGCGCGACAATGGGGCGTGCCATCAAAATCTGCCGGTAGCTTTTTTTGCGTTTTAGCGCCCCTGCGAGGGCAATGAGGGTTTTTCCCGTACCGGCCTTGCCGGTCAGGCTGACCAGTCTGATATTATCGTTTAAAATGGCGTCGAGCGCATAGGTTTGTTCTGCATTTCGAGGAACAATGCCAAAGGCGGGAACCTTGTCAACGTGTTTGATGAGGCTGGGTTCTTCGTCGTATACTGCCAGAGCGGATTTTCGTGCGCTGCGAAGGATCAGGTATTCGTTGGGCTTGAGTGCGCTCTCAAGTTGAAGTTCCGAGGCCGGGAATTCATAGGGCGGAGTATACATTTTGGCGATGAGTTCGGGGTCAATATTGTCTTCGATGCGCATGCCGGTATAGAGTTGCTGAAGGTTGGAAACGTGGTCGTTTTTGTAGTCCTGGGCCATCAGGCCTACGGCCTTGGCCTTCATTCGCAGGTTTACATCTTTGGTCACCAGCAGCACTTCGCGGTTCGGGGATTCATTCGCCACCTGATAGCTGATGTTCAGGATATGGTGATCGGCTTTTTGGGTGGAAAAGTTTGCGGCAATCTTTTCGTCAAACTTGCGATCCAGTTTAATGCTTACTTTGCCGCGCCCTTCGCCAATAGATACGCCGCCGTTGAACAGTTTATTTCCACTGAGGGAGTCCAGCATCCGCGCAAATTCACGAGCATGAAAATTGATTGATTCATTTCCCTTCTTAAAGTTATCCAGTTCTTCAAGCACGGTGATGGGAATGATGACATCGTGCTCATTAAATTGATAGAGGCAGCTGCTGTCGTGAAGGATTACATTGGTATCGAGTATGAATATTTTCTTTTTGGGTGTCATGCTGGGGATTGGCCTTTCTGAGGTGAGGTTTATGATCGTTCATACGAATTTCGGGCGTTGGCCGCTAAAAACCTCCTTTGTATGTTCCGCTGTCAGCCTGCCGGATACGCAGTGTTCGACACTCGGGGAAACGTACAATACCTTCGTGCTGAACACCTAAATTTTGCTTTAACCGGCATGGCTAGTCAATGCACAATTTGGGGCTGAGGTGATGGTCTTGCACAACATGTTGTGTAACAGTAGGGTGCATTTTACATTTTTTTCTTCACCGTGAAAACCGGCCGATAGTCATCCGGTGTTTGGCCACGAAAGAATAAAGCGAGTCAAACAACGGATGAAGTAATGGCCATTCGGTCGGCGCGATCAACCATCTCAGTCCGATTTCCTGATAGGCTGCGCGGATAACATCCATTCCCTTGAGTAGCGTGCCGTTCGGGAGGATGGCATGAATCTGTTTTACAAGAGTGTCCATTGGAATTTGTGTATTTTGTATTTGAAGGCTGGGTCTTCGAATATTCAGAAATACGAGCCTGTTTCGCTTATCTCTTCTTTTCAGAAAACCAACTTTCCGGACGCAGATCGGGCAGTCGCCGTCATACAGGATTGTGATTGAATCTGTTCGGTTCATTACGATGGAATTATGCCGGTTGGAGGCTGGAAATGAAAGGGGATAGATTTGACCATAATTCTTGACGTGTCTATATGAGATTTGTAAGATATCTTCAAATATCCGGGGGTTGCACCTATGAATACTTTAGCGATCATTGTTGCGTGCGGCAAGGAAGAGGAAATTTCAGCGGGAACGGAAACGGCCTATTTAAACCTGGGCAGTGGTCCCGTTTTGTCTCATTCACTCCAAACGTTTGAGAAAACAGGTGTTGTTGATGGGATTATTGTAATTGTCAGCAAGGATCGCGTGGACTCCACGCTGCAAATCATAAAGCGTTTCGGATGCTCTAAATTGAAGGGTCTCGTTATTGGCGGTGTCACTCGCTTAAGTTCGTTGCGAATTGCATTTTCCAAGCTTCCCGAACCCGCTTCCACCATTATTGTGCATGAAGCGTCTCGCCCGTTTGTTACGCGCGACGTGATTGAAGAAACGGTTAAAGCCGCCAAGCGCTATGGATGCGCGATTGCTGCCCATCGCCTTCCAGATGCCGTGAAAGTGGCGGTCAAGGGATTGAAGCCGGAAGCCACTCTCGATCGAAATGCCGCATGGGCGGCCCATACGCCGCAAGTATTCCGGGCTGAGGTTTTGAAAAAAATTCTAGATGCCAAAAACAAGGCGACAAAGCTCATCGATGACGAATCGCTTTTAGTCCAAAAACCGGCTGAAATACATATGATCGAGGCGGGGGCTCAAAACATGAAAATCCGGAGCTCATTTGATCTGGCTGTTGCCACAGCCTTGCTAAATGCCAATCTCACCGAAAAGGGTCCTTAGCGGCCATGGCTTAGTCGCAAGGCATTGCGGAAGGGTAGGCCGGCCGCGCGTATTTTTTTCTGCGTCGCTTCAATGTCATATTCAACACGCCGCAGTGTAATGGTTTGCTCTTCCAGATCATAAATCGCATAGGCCGCCTTGGGGTTGCGGTCCCGCGGTTGACCAATGCTGCCGACATTCACGAGATATTGCATGCCGGGCCGGACGTGAAGTGTTTCGTAGAAGCCTTTTTCTATCTGAGTTCCCTTAATGAATGCCAAAGGAACATGAGTGTGACCGAAAAAGCAGACCTGACTAAACTGATTCCGGAAGTTGGCGTTGGCGGCTGCGCGCTTGAAGATATAATTCCAGCGTTTCGGGTTGTTCAGTGAACTATGAACAATCGTGAAATTTTCAATATCGAGGATTAAAGGCAGTTTTTTTAGAAATTTTCGCTCGAAAATGGATAGTTGCTTTCGGGTCCAGCAGATACTTTTTTGTGCCATGGGGGTGAATAGTTCC
The DNA here is from genome assembly GCA_964639125.1 of uncultured Verrucomicrobiota bacterium. Taxonomy (GTDB): domain Bacteria; phylum Verrucomicrobiota; class Kiritimatiellia; order Kiritimatiellales; family Pontiellaceae; genus Pontiella. The sequence continues at coordinate 611 of CAZWZW010000013.1, read as the reverse complement.
ATGGATTCATTGCTTGCGGTATAATAATCGTGGTTTCCCTGAACCAGCGCACAGTTAAGAGAGCGTACTTTCTGAAGGCACTCTTTGGGGTCGGCGTTATAGCCAACCACATCACCCGTGCAGGCATAATGGGTCACCCCCTGATTCTCGGCATCTTTCAGTATTTGAGTCAGCGCCTCAAGATTAGAATGAATATCCCCTAAAATCGCATATTTCATTAAAACGAAATCCTAAATTTTTCATATAGCCTGGTTGCCGGTTTCCAGCTGATCTTCTCGCGGCTAATATAGCCTCCCACAGACGAACTTCTTACGCTATTCAATAAGTCAGCCAAATCCTGTTCTATGCCTTCGGCGACGAGCTCGACGCTTCCATCCGTGCAGTTTCGTACAAATCCCGACACGTCCAGGTTCTCCGCAATCCGGCAGACCGTCCAGCGGAATCCAACGCCCTGAACTCTTCCGGAAAATATAACACACAGTTGTCTGTTCGAATCGCCCGAATCCATGTTGTTCTTATAGCCAAAATACGGAACCCATCAAAGAGCCAATAGATGTAAAAAACAATTTTCATCAAGCGCTGACGCATGCACAATATCGCAATGCAACGTG
>CAZWZW010000012.1:0-34369 GCA_964639125.1 uncultured Verrucomicrobiota bacterium | reverse complement strand
TGATACCACAACATATGGGGGTTAGTCCAGTGAAGGGGATACCCACATTATTTAAAAAAGAATAATCTTAGAATTTATAACAGGTTAAAATACAGAGTGTTAGGTGAAAATGGCACTGCGTAGCGGTTCGCTGGTGAAATTTGGATAAATCCGCAAAAAGGCTATTCAGTTATGCGGTTCCAGAATCCTGCCGGTTCCTGACCAATGCGCCAGAATGCGACTCCGCGGATCGGGTGACTGGAGTAGAGTTCCAGTTTGGTCTCCAGCGATTGCATCGTTTCGTAGTGGACGTTGACCGTGACGGTTTCGCTAAAGCGGTATGAACCGCCGTTTTCCAAGCTGTTGGAGGGCTGAATGTTCTTACTAACCAGCTCGGCGACAATTTCTCGATTTTTATAGGCTTTCGCCAGGGCAGGGCGCTGCCAGCTCCGGCCATACAGCGGAATACCCATTACTAGTTTATCGGGTTGAATTGTTTTGAGGGCATAGGCATGGATTTTTTTACACCACGGAAGCGATGCAATCGGGCCAGGGGCACCGCCGCTGTAGTGTTCGTCGTAGGCCATCACCACCACGCGGTCGGCAATGCGGCCAATGAAGGGATAGTCGAAGGCGTCGGTTGGATTCTTCTGTTTATGCTCCTCCCATCGGGCCATTACGGCCACGCTGAAGAGTTTGTTCTTCGGTAACGCTTTTTTCAAGGCGGCAAGAAAGTTTAGATAGGCCGTCCCGTCATCTTTATGGATGCTTTCAAAATCAATCTGAACCCCATCAAAAGGTCCGCTGCGCTCCACAATCCCTGCAATAATCCGGTTTCGGAAGGGGAGGTCGGGGTTCAGGTAGAGGTGCGCCAGAGTGGTGTTCCAGGGAATCGTCACAACAAGGTGGAAACGGGTCTTGGAGGTTGCTCCCGAGAGGGATGGCGGTTGGAGGTGTCCTCCTTCAACATACCCATCACCGTTTACCTTCGCGCTGAAACAGGCGACATCGGTAATCGGGGATTCTTTTGGAAATAACCGCTCTTCGCCTTTCATCAGGTAGGCCCACGTTTCCGTAAATCCGGCAGCAGGTGAAGTGCCGACGGATAGGGCAGCAAGAAGGAATATCAGCGTGCATTTCATGATGGACCACGGTAGGTGGGCCTTGGCATGCTGTCAAGAGTCGGCCGCTTTTCTATGCCGCGCCCGCTGTGGGCTCATCGTCTTCCATCGATTCGTCGGCGATTTCCCGGAAGGGGAGTTCCGTGGTAACGACGGTGATTCCATCTTCCCGGAATTCAACCTGAATGGTGCCGTTGAGGAGATTTATATATTCTTTCACCAGAGCAAGTTCAACACTGCCCTCGGTGCCCGTGGATTCTGTGCTGCCGGAAACATGGCTCAGTGCGGTATCTTTCGCTAGATCGCCCGTATAAGCCATGTCGAAGGCGATGCGGGCCGTTCCTTTGTCGTCTCGCGCCTTACAGGTTGCATGCAGGCCCAGGCGGCCTTTGCGGGTGCGCTCGAACGCATAGCCCAGCAGCATGGAGAGTACCTTCCGAACCTTGTCCTCATCGGTCTCAACCAGACAGGGAATACTGCTCTCCGACTTTTGGTGCGCATAACTGATCGCAAAGAAAAGTTTTTTGATTTCTGCCTGACGACAGAATTGCTGTTCCAGCTCCTTGATAAGATGATGCAGATCGCATGTGTCTGCTTCAATTGAAGCTCCTTCGGTTTTAAGCCGGGTCAGCTCATTACTGCAGTTCATAAGATTCACTAGCCTGTTGCAACGCTGAGTAACAAGTTCCATATCATGTTTTTGTTCGGGAAGGAGGTTTTCGGCCTGTTCAATCGAACTCGTGGTCTCCGCCACAGTAATCAGGGCTGTTTCAGATTCGGCACTAAGCTCGGTTATTAAGCCCGTAACAGCCCGGACACTTTCGTGTGCTTTTATTAATTCCGTCTGACATTCCTGTTTTAGATTTTTAGATAAAACCTCGATTTCCTGAGTGCGGACTTCGGCAGCTTCTCGCTGCTGGCGGATTTCAACCAGTTCTTCTTCCCGCTCGGAAATGACGGTTAGCAAGGATTCAATTTCTTGTTTCAGCTCACCTTCATTATTCCGGTTCAGCTCCTCGAGTTCCTTCAGTTTCGTCTGCTGTTGTTCTTTGAGGTTGCTGATTTCGCACTTGCTGGTCTCAAGGGTTTCTTCCAGTTTTTTAATCTGGTTTTCCGTTTGTTTGCGGAGGTGGATTTCTGCCTTCAGATCCTTTTGCGACGTACTAATCGTCTTTTGGAGTTCGGCCAATTGTTTCTGTTGCTGTTCTGTCTTTTGACGGAGGCTGGTTTCGGTGTGCCGGAGCTTGCAGAGCTGGTTCTCCAGTTTTCCGGTTTTTTGAGTCAGCACTTTTTCCTGAGTCTGAATGAGCTTGTTAAGATCACCCCGGGCCTCTGCCAGAGCCACTTCGGTTTCCCGGTGTTTTTTGGTGAGGGTTTCGAGTTCGGTATTGCGGGCAACAAGGCGTTCATCAACATGTTCTTTTTCCTGCTGAAGATCATTCATCTGTTTATGCAGCTTGACCTCATCCATGCGAATCTCGGCAATCCGGAGGTCCATTTTTTGTTTTTCGTGCTCAATCACCGTCGCTTGTTGGGCAATGGTTTTTTCAAGCTGTTGCTCGGTCTGTTGTAACTGAAGGGTTGTTTCTTCGTGGGCCTGAATTTCTTTCGTATGTGCTTTAACCTTTTGCTCCAGGTGGTGTTCAAGTTCCTTGATCCGACCCTCTAATTCCTTTTCCTGTTGGCGGAGTGCTTTTTCATGAATCTGTTTTCTGGCCAGTTCTTGTTTAATGGCCGAGGTTGCCTCTTCCATTTGAATGCTGAATTGCTGTTTCAGTTTGTCGAGTTCGTCCATGCTCTGAATAAGTTTTTCGGTGGCGGCCTTGCGTTCCGTTACCTCATGTTTCAGTTCTTTGGCATGTTGTTCGGTCTTTTGCTTAAGCTGTTCCTGCGTCCGCAATAGAAGGGATTCGACTTCCCCGCGATGCTTCTCTGCGGTCTTTCTCAGTTGGTGCTCTGCTTTGAACTCTTCTTTATGCGTAACGCTGAGGTTTGCGATCTCATGTTTGTGTTCGGTGGCCAAAGCTTCAGTCTTTCGACGGTATTCCTCCTGGGCAACCCGGCTGGTGGCCAGATCGACTTCAAACTGGTTGCGTCGCGCCATTTCCTCTTGTAACTGTTTTTCCAAGGCGGCGGATTTTTCTTCAATCTCCTGCAATGCATTTTCTTTGATAATGAGAAGGTCTTCCCACTTCTGGCGTTTCTCCATTTCGGCATCCAAGTCACAAAGTCGTTGTCCCAACTGTGCTTCCAGTTCCTTCTGGCGGGCGAGCAGGTGTGTTTCGTTGCTGCGCAGGATTTCGGTGGTCCGCTTACCATCGTCCAATTGCTCCTGCATTTTTCGGTCGCAGGTTGCATGGTTCGCTTCGGCCACCTTCAATTGCTGGATGGTTTCGCTTAGAGAGGTGGCGGTCTGTCCATGTTCGGCTTGCGATTTTTGCAGCTCCAGGGTTCGGTCTTGCAGCTGCTGGTCCAGTCTTGTGCATTGTTGCCGAGCCCTTTCCTCGCGCTGTTTACGCTCGGAAATATCGATGGAAAGTTCAACCACGCCTTCCACCAGTCCCTCATCGGAAACCAGAGGAATTTGAAGGGTTTCAATCCACCCGGATTTTCCATGCCCTTCCAGCGGATGCTCGCTACGGGCCATCTGAGTGGTTTTCATGACTTCGATTGCGTTCTTGTCGTGTTCGCGCGGTGTGGCCGGCATGACTTCGAAAATGGTTTTTCCCATCCAGTCTTCCTGCGGAATCCCGGTCCGGTCGGCGAGCTTTTGGCTGGCATATAGATAACGGCAGCGCGTGTCTTTCACATGGATATCGGCGGGCAGCGAATTCAGGATACGCCGCATAAGCTGCGCCTGATTGGTTAGTTCTGCCTTTTCGCGTTTTTGTTGGCTGGTATTTCGCTGAGCACCCCAGATGCCCATCAACTTGTTGTTCTCGATCAGTCCGATCATGTTGTTCTGCAAATTCAGGCGGTTTCCGCCGGGGTCTTGTCGGATCGATTCAAGGTCGATGCTTTTATATCCGTCATCAATGAATTCTGCAATGGTATCGAGGTTCTTGAGAGGTCCGCAACCCCCTTGCAGTTCGTTAATGGCCTTGCCCGCAAGTTCCGCCGGAGTAGAGCCATACATGGCCGCAAACGTCTCGTTGCAGCCGGCCAGTTTCAGGTTGGACATGATGGCACGCGCCATGTCCACCGAGGAATCCTTCAGGGGAATCGGTTCATCGGGAATGAGCTGATAGTAACCCTCGATGGTTTCGTTCAGGAAATGCTGGTAGCGGGAGGTGATGGCCTGGCTTTGCAGTTCCTCTTCATGGAAGCGGGTGACGTCGGTTACCCATCCAATGTAGTAGTCGGCATCTTTACGCTTGTTGAGCACTCTGCTTGCCGCGCAATGGACATGCACATCGCTACCCTTGGCTCGCTTGAATCGAAAGTTGAGATTAAAAGGGTTGTTGTGTTCAACAAAACCGTCCCATGCGTCCTTGAATCTTTGCCGGTCTTCAGGATGAATGGCCGATTCGAGACCTTGCTTTAGTGCCTTTTTCGGGTAGAGGCCGGACATTTCCTGTAGCGCATTATTAAGCTCGATACACGCCCCATTGGGATCCATCTTGAAAATGCCCACGCCCGCTTCCGAAAAAATGTCATCGTGCCGCTTGGATGTTTCCGTCAGGGAGGTCTGGGTCCGCTCAAGTTGCTGGCTGGAGTTGGTCAGGCGCTCGCGGGTGGTATCCAGTTCTGTTGTAATGTCCCGAAGTTCGCGTGAAACAAGGGTGAGACGCCGTAGAAAGATCAGGAGAGACAGCAGGGCAAGAAAAAGCATCCCGCCCAGGACCAGATGGGCCGTGCTTATGACGCTGACATCGAAGGGTAGTTTTTCCAGAAACGGTAGGTTCTTCGGCAGGGCGTGGCTCGGTGTCGGTAACATCAGAATCACGAGTCCGGCGAGAAGATGGGTATGCAGGGTGTAAAATTGGGGTGGTTTTCTTTTTCCAGTCATTATTTAGCCTCATGTGCAGCGCACGAATTATGGCTGAAAACCCGCATGTTATATGCCAAGCAACGGGCTTATTTGTTTTCGCCCAAACCGGGTGGTGATTTTGCCCCGGATCGGGCCGATCCGTTCGGTCCCGGAATACTCTGAAAGAGGAAAACTTAAGTGTCCAAAGCTGGCACAGGTGATGCTAATCGTAGATAAGCATTAAAACAGTCCTCCGGCATGGGCGGGCCGATGTGCCAACGACTATAGATCATCATTATTAGGTAGGTTTTTTTTAAGTGAAAACGCCGGGGTTAGTGTCCATAACATTGGGGCAGGGGCGTCCTGTTTTTTGGAGCTGAAGGACATAATTCTGGCAAAATCACGCTTCGTATCGCCCGGTTTAAAATGATAAGGATATGGTTATGATAGGTCGTTTTACAGGTCGACTGGTTCTCTGGAGTGCTTTGTTTGTTTGGGCTTCCGGTCAGATTGCGTATGCTGCGCCAAACAAAGCCAGTGCCAAGATTGACCGCATTGTTTTTGCCAAACTGGATGAGCTGGGTATTCCCCCGTCTGATCTTTGCACTGACGAGGTTTTTCTGCGTCGGGTGTATCTCGACATGATCGGCTCTCTCCCGACGCGCAAAGAGGCGCGGGACTATTTGGCCAGCAGCAGTGTGAATAAGCGTGCCACATTGATTGATAACCTTTTTGAACGCGGAGAATTTGCCGACTATCTGGCGCTGAAATGGTGCGACCTGCTTCGTGTCAAAGCCGAATTCCCGAGCAATCTTTGGCCGAATGCCGTGCAGGCCTACCACCGATGGGTGCGAACCGCTCTATATAACAACATGCCCTACGACCAGTTTGTCCGCGAACTGCTGACTTCCAGCGGCAGCAACTTTCGCGTGGCCCCCGTCAATTTTTACCGCGCTGTTCCGAAGCGAGAAGGCGTTGAAATTGCGCAGACCGTTGCCCTGACTTTCATGGGCATGCGGACCGATGGGTGGGATTTCGAGGATTTGCTTGGCATGGCGGCATTTTTCGGGAATGTTGGCTATAAGAAAACGGCCGAATGGAAAGAAGAGATCATCTATTTCGACCCCTCCAAAAAGTTTCTGCATCCGGAAACAAATGAACCGGTTGCGGCCGTATTTCCCGATGGAACCAAGGCAGAACTTTCCCCAGATCAGGACCCTCGCAGGGTCTTTGCAGACTGGTTGGTTGAAAGCGACAGCTTTTCCCAGTGCATCGTCAACCGGATATGGTATTGGCTGTTTGGTCGCGGAATTGTTCACGAGCCAGACGATTTCCGGAGCGACAACCCCGCGCAGAACCAGGAGCTGCTGGAATATCTAGCGGACGAACTGGTTGCCAGCAACTATGATATACGGCACATCTACCGCATCATTCTGAACTCCAAAACCTACCAGCTTTCCTCTATCCATAATGAAGGAAATCTGGCGGATGAGGCCAATTTCTCTCACTACTATACGCGTCGTCTCGATGCCGAGGTGCTGATCGACGCCATCTGTCAGATCACCGGAACGACCGAAACATATTCCAGCGCGATCCCCGAACCCTTCACCTGGATTCCGGAAGATCAGCGCTCCATCATGCTGGCCGATGGCAGTATCACCAGCCCCTTCCTTGATCTTTACGGTCGACCGCCCCGGGATTCCGGTTATGAATCCGAAAGAGACAATACGCCGTCGAGCTCGCAGAAACTGCACTTGCTCAACTCCACGCACATCCAGCGCAAGATCATCAATAATCCATCTCTTCTTGGCATAATCTACAAGAAGGGCTCACCACAGAAGGTATCGTCAAAGAATAAGAAAAAGGCCCGGTCCAATAAAAATAGAGCGACCTATCTGAGCCCTGAGAAAACACTGGAAGGCATGTACCTTTCCATTCTTTCGCGCTATCCTACCCAGCAGGAAAAGCGTGTTGCTCTGGATTATTTCCGCGAAAGCGGATTGAGCCGGCGTGATGCCGCCATCGATCTCGTTTGGGCATTGCTTAATACCAAAGAATTTATCTACAGACATTAGGGAAGTAGAAGGAGGCCGAAAATGAAAACAAAGACCGATCTGAACATACTGAGCAACCTAACGCGTCGCGATATGGTGCGCTACAGCGCCGCGGGTATTGGTGGAATGACCCTCGGCTCGCCACTGCAGGCATCCGCCCTCAAACCCGGCAAGGCCAAGGCTGTGATTCAAATTTGGATGTGGGGTGGTCCATCTCATCTCGACACGTTCGATCCCAAGCCAGAAGCAGGTTCCGATTATTGCGGCCCCTACAACTCGCCGATAGAAACCAACGTGAGCGGAATCCGCATTTGTCAGAGGCTGCCGCTATTGGCCAAGCAGGCCGATAAATATTCCATTATCCGCAGCATGACCCACGGCGTGAATGCGCATGAAACCGCTTCATATATGACCCAGACCGGTCGCCCTGCCGGCACCGGCGATGTCTTTCCGTGCGCCGGCGCAGTGGTTTCGCGCTTCAAAGGTGTTGATGCCGGTTATAAGGGACTTCTGCCGCCTTATATTGTGCTGACAAAACCGCAAGGCCGCTTCTCCGAGTCCGGCTTCATGGGGCTGCGCTACAAACCCTTTGCCACGGGTGGAAAGCCGAACGCTCCCGTATTCACGGTCGAGGGCATCATCCAGCAGGGCATCACCGAGGCCCGACAGCGCGACCGCCGCCAGCTGTTGCATGATCTCGAAACCTATGGAAATAAAATGAAAGGCAATCCTGCGTTTGAAAAAATGGATCACTGTGAAGATCAGGCCTATGAGCTGATTCTCGGAGACGCCGGAAAGGTATTCGACATTAAGACGGAAGATCCCAAGTTGCGCGAACGCTACGGGCGGAGCGACTTTGGAGCCTCCTGCCTGATTGCCCGGCGGCTGGTGGAGCAGGGCGTGCCCTACGTGACGATCAACTACACCGGGTGGGATACGCACAAAAAGCATTTCGACATCATGAACTCCAAACTCACCGAACTTGACCGGGGATTTTCCACGTTGCTCGAAGATCTCGCTGATCGCGGACTGCTCGATAGTACCATTGTCTGGTGGGGCGGTGAATTTGGCCGCGGCCCTAAAATTCAGTGGGCTCCTCCTTGGAATGGTGGCCGGGGTCACTTTGGAAAATGCTTCAGTCATGTGGTTGCCGGTGGTGGATTCCAGGGCGGACAGGTGATCGGTTCCTCGAACGAAAAGGGTATGGAGGTGAACGATCGGCCCGTCTATCCATGGGATCTGATTGGCAGCATGTATGAACAGCTCGGTATTGATACCACGGCACGGCTTCCGCATCCGCAGGGGCTTGATGTCCGGGTCAGCCCAACCGAGGCCGATGGTGTTACCATCGGCGGACGACTACGGGAAATTATGTCATGAAGAAAAGCGGGCTCCTGAGTGTAATTCTGTTGGTTCTGCTTTGCACATCGGCGGATGCCGACAAGCCGCCGCATATCGGCTATGCCTATCCGGCGGGCGGTCAACAAGGAACCACCTTTCGCGTGATGGTGGGGGGCCAATACCTGCAAGGATCCACCAATGTCTTTGTGAGCGGCGAAGGGGTCACGGTCGATATCGTCAAATTTACCCGCAAATACGACCCCAAACGCTATCGTCAGTTGCAAAAAAGCATAAAGAATGCCCGCGCCATGATGGAGGGGAAGGAAGGCAAGGAGTTGGAGAGACTCCAAAAGCGGATAGATCAATCCCAAAAAATGCTAGCCATTGCCGAGCTTCCCAAAAATATAGGCAAGAATAAAAAGGGGTACAAGCTGGATGCCAAAGAGCAGTTTAATCCACAGATTGAAGACCGTCTGCGTATTGACGTTACCATCGCAAAGAATGCTCCTCCCGGCGAACGTGAGCTACGCGTCTATACGCCCAACGGACTTTCCAACCCGATTTATTTTCAGGTCGGCTCGCTCGACGAGGTTCGAGAAACGGAACCGAACGATGATCACATGAGCCCGAAGCTTCAGGAAGTATCCCTTCCTGCTGTAATCAATGGCCAGATCCGTCCCGGCGACATCGATCATTTTCGGTTCAAGGCAAAGAAGGGGCAATCCCTTGTGGTGGATGTCGGTGCGCGTAAGATTATTCCCTATCTCGCCGACGCTGTCCCCGGTTGGTTCCAAGCCGTAGTGGCGCTCTACGACGAGGAGGGCAATGAAGTGGCCTATCAGGACGACTATAAGTTCAGTCCCGACCCGGAACTCTTCTTCGATGTTCCTAATTCAGGAACCTATACACTCTCCATCAAGGATGCCATCTATCGTGGTCGCGAAGACTTCATTTATCGTATCGCCATTGGCGAACTGCCCTTCATTACCAGTATTTTCCCGCTGGGTGCCGAGCAGGGAAAGAAGGTTGATATTGCTTTGACCGGAAAGAATCTTCCGAAGACTCGGCTGACCGGAATGCTGCCCAATAATGGATCCGAAGTTCGGCATATCTCTGTAAAAAAATCCGGCTACCGCTCAAACCAGATGCCGTTTGCCATTGGCGAAATAAGAGAAGTGTTCGAGTCTGAACCCAACAATTTTCCCGAGGAGGCTCAGCCCGTCTTAAAACCGCTGCTTATCAATGGACGTATCCAGGATGTGGGCGATGTCGATGTGTTCAGCTTCTCCGGCAGGAAAGGCGACTCTGTCTCAATCGAGGTTGCTGCACGCCGACTTAATTCTCCGATCGACTCCATAATTACTCTCACAGGTCCGGGGATCAAGCAGCCGATACGCAATGATGACAACGTGGAAACCACCGGGCATCTTTTTTTGGGGGCGGGGCTGGTGACGCATCATGCCGACTCGTATCTGCTTCGCGAGCTTCCCGCATCGGGAACCTACTACGTGCAGATTGGCGATACACAGGGCAAGGGGGGGCAAGACTATGGCTACCGTCTACGCATCAGCCCATCCAATCCCGATTTCAAACTGCGTATGGAACCTTCCGGCCAGAACATCGCTCCAGGGGGTACTGCGGCTTTTACCGTCCGCGCACTTCGATTGGACGGCTGTGCTGAAAAGATCAAGCTCGATGTAAAAAATTTGCCGTCCGGTTTTGAAATGAGCGAGGCTTCCATTGCGGAAAACTCGGACACGACGCGCTTTACTATTACTGCGCCAAGGACGATTGCCGGAAAGGTCGTCAGTCCCGAAATTACAGGTATGGCCATCATTAATGGGCGGCCCGTGAGCCGACTCGCGGTTCCTGTCGATGAAACGATGCAGGCCTTTCTCTACCGCCATCTTGTGGCTGCCCAGGAACTGGTGCTTGCGCCCGTCGAAGAGCCGGCGCCGCTCTCCTTTGAGGTAAAGGTTCCAAAGTCTGGAATGATCGAGCTGCCCCTTGGACAAGAAGTGAAAGTCAGCTTGAGCGGTCGCTTTAAGAAGGGAATGAACGGTGCCAAACTCAAGCTCGATAATCCCCCTGAAGGGATCTCGATGGTGAAAAGCTGGATGGGCCGGAACAAGGGGAAACGCGATAAGAAGTCAAATATCGAGAAGGGAATGGCGAGAGGACAGATCACTCTAAAAGCAGAAGAACCCCTGAAGCCTGGATTCAAAACAAGCCTGGTCGTGGTGGCGGAGGTCCGCAAAGGAAGGGAAACAACACCCTATCCGGCACCAGCCATCCCCATCAAGGTCGTCAAACCCCGAAACTAGCGCTTTTGAGCCCTCGGTTTTTCCGGGGGCTTTTTTGTTTTTGCCGGACGGTCGTTGGGCTTTCCTCTTTTCTGACGGTCGGCGGAGGGGATATCGATATCCATCAGGTCGCCCTGAGTGTTCAGCAACAGTAGCCGGAGCTGCTCTTCGAGGTGAATGGGGTAGGGTAGAACGCGCATCTGCAGCAGCACCTGGACTTGGTTCGGTGTGAGCTTCAGCCCCTTGTATTCCGATTCGAGCACAAACCTGCAGCCTTCTTTCCAGCCGGAGCATCCGTAGGCGGTTTTTCCCTTTATGATTTTTTTCCCGCAGAACGGGCAGTTGCCCCAGTGGTCGGTATCGAGTTTTGACGATGTGCTGCTTTCAATGAGTCCGCGCGTGTAAGCGCCGATCTCTTCCATAAAATGGTTGGCATCGGTTTCGCCACGTTCGATCTGCTTGAGCTTTTCTTCCCACGCGCCCGTCATTTCCGGCGACTTCAGCAGGGGATCTTGAATGAGTGCAATCAGGCAACGCCCCATGTCGGTGGTGCGGATCTTCTTTTTTTCACGGAAGATATAATTACGACGAAGTAGCGTTTCAATAATGGCTGCGCGGGTGGCAGGCGTACCGATACCGCGCTCTTTCAGCGCTTCGCGCAGGGTGTCGTCATCAACCCACTTTCCAGCGGCTTCCATAGCGCCCAGAAGGGAGTTTTCTGTAAAGGCCTTTGGGGGCTTGGTTTTGCCTTCACGCGTGGCGGGCTCGTGTTCACCGGTTTCTCTGGGTTTGAATTCAGGAAGGGGCTGCTCCTCTTCTGCTTCCCCGGAATCCGGGGCCTTTTTCTTTTTTTTCTTTTTCGGAAAGAGCACCGACCAGCCCGGCTCGATAACCTGCGTGCCCTTGGCCTGGAATTTAACCTCGACACTTTCACCATCGACCGTTGTGATTTTTTTGAGGCAGACGGGGTAGAAAGCGGCAATAAACTGGGTAACAATGGCTTGGTATACCGTTTCCTCCTTGGCACCGAGCGAGCGCGGGATCGTGCCGGTGGGGATGATTGCGTGATGGTCGGTCACCTTCTGGTCGTCAACGATCCGTTTGGTGAAGGGAAGCTTGGAAAGATCCAGCGGTTGGATTTGTTCGGCATACGTTGCCTTTAGGCTTTCAAAGACCTGAGGAATGCGTCGTTCCATGTCGGCGCTGAGATAGCGAGAATCGGTACGCGGATAGGTCACGAGTTTTGATTCGTAAAGGTTTTGCGTGGCCGCGAGGGTATCGGCGGCTGATAGGCCGTGGCTCTTGTTGAGTTCGCGCTGCAGGGTGGTGAGGTCGAACAGCTGAGGGGGCTGCTCCTTCTTCTGCTTGCCAGACACAGCGGTAATGGTGAAGGGCTGGCCGGCAATCCGGTTTAGCAGTTCCTGCGCCTGTTCTGTTTTCTCGAAGCGATCCCCGGCATACTTAAAAACAACGTCGCGATATTTCGTGGTCAGTTCCCAAAATGGTTGGGCCCGGAATTTAAAGATTTCATCATCCCGCTGGACAATCATTGCCAAAACGGGCGTTTGAACGCGACCGATACTCCAGAGTACACGATCATCGCCAGAAGCCAGCCGCCCATGCCGGACCGTGAAAAGGCGTGTTGCATTAAGGCCGACAATCCAGTCGGATTCGCTTCGGCATTTTGCGGCGGCATAGAGGGGGTCATAGTCGTGCCCGTCCTTGAGTTCCTTGAAGGCCTCTTTTATGGCATCGGGGGTGAGCGAGCTCAGCCACAATCTCCGGATGGGTTTGTCCTCGCATTCGCTCAGGGCAAGGATATAGCGAAAGATCAACTCGCCTTCGCGTCCTGCATCCGTTGCGCATATAATTTCTTCGGCATCCGTGCAGAGGTTTTTGATGGTTTCGAACTGTTCAGTCACTCCGGAATTTTCGATCAACTTGAGTTTGAATTCATCGGGAATGATCGGGAGCGAGTCGAGCCGCCATTTCTTTAGCGAGGGGTCATATTCGCCGGGATCCAGAAGGGTGACAAGGTGGCCAAAGGCCCAGGTGATGGCGCATCCGCGCCCTTCAATATAGCCTTTTTTCTTTCCGTTTATTTTTAATACACCGGCAATGTCGCGGGCAACGGAGGGTTTTTCTGTGATGACAACCTTCATATGAGATTTTCTGAAAAGGCGTCAGTATGGCGTATGCAGCAGAAAAGCGGCAAGGGTTTATTGATTCCTGTGCCGCTTTTTGCAGGTTCGTCGCATGGGCCCGTCAATCAGGCGGACTTCTTTTGCTCTTTGGTGTCGTCACTCACGGTTACACCGTCCAGAGGATGCAGACCATGTTCCACCATATCCCGCGTGATGGTGCAGTGCGTAATTTCGCTGCGCATCGGAATCTCATACATCACATCCAGCATCAGATGTTCAATGATGGCACGAAGTCCGCGGGCCCCGGTTTTGCGTTTGATGGCCATGGTGGCCAGCGCGGTGAGGGCTTCAGCTTCGAACTCCAGTTCAACATCGTCCATGGAAAGCAGCTTTTTGTATTGTTTGACCATGGCGTTTTTCGGCTCGGTTAGAATCTGAACGAGCTCTTCTTCATTCAGCTCGGTGAGCATGGTCATGACCGGCAGGCGACCGATAAATTCGGGGATGAGGCCAAAGCGCAACAGATCCTCGGATTCTACGTTCATCGTAACAAAGTTAGGGGACGTTTTTTCTTCGGTGCTCATGTCGAAGCCGATCGATTTTTTATCAACCCGTTGTTTGATAATATCCTCGATGCCGACGAATGCGCCGCCGCAGATAAACAGGATGTTGGAGGTGTCGATCTCGATGTATTCCTGCTGCGGATGCTTGCGTCCACCTTTCGGGGGAACGCGGGCAACCGTGCCTTCGATAATTTTCAAGAGGGCTTGCTGTACGCCTTCGCCGGATACATCGCGTGTGAGTGAAACATTATCGGTTCGCCGACCAATCTTATCGATTTCGTCAATATAGATGATGCCGCGTTGTGCCCGCTCTACATCGTAGTCGGCCGCCTGGATAAGTTGCAGGAGAATATTTTCCACATCTTCACCCACATAGCCGGCTTCCGTTACGGTGGTGGCGTCGGTGATGGCGTAGGGCACATTCAGCGAACGGGCAAGGGTCTTGGCCAGAAGCGTTTTGCCACTTCCGGTAGGACCGATCAGCAACACATTGCTTTTATCGATCTCGACTCCGTCTTCGGAAAGTTGGGCAAACATGCGTTTGTAGTGGTTGTGCACGGCAACGCAAAGTACCTTCTTGGCGTTGTCCTGCCCAATCACATACTCATCCAGCTTTAGCTTGATTTCATGCGGGCTAAGTACACCAATTTCCTGAGAGGTGGTCGGCTCTTCTGTATGTTCGGTGGCCTGGTGGCCGAGCAGGGCATCGCACAGCGTGACGCATTCATCGCAGATGAACACGCCCGGGCCGGCGATCAGGCGTTTGACCTCTTTTTCGCTCTTTCCGCAGAAGGAGCATTCCGGGGGTGTATGTTTTTCCGTCATGGAATTCCTTTAAAAAATTATTTCACGTGTGCGACAACTTCATCGACGAGGCCGTATTCAACCGCCTCTGTCGCCGACATAAAGTTATCACGATCCGTGTCTTTTTCCAAATCTTCAATGCTTCGTCCGGAGTGATCCGCCAGAATCCCATTGAGGATCTGTTTGATGCGCATAATTTCCTGCGCCTGAATATTAATATCGGTTGCCTGACCCTGAGCACCCCCCAGAGGCTGGTGAATCATGATCCGTGCATTGGGCAGGGCATAACGCTTGCCTTTGGCGCCTGCGGCCAGCAGAACGGCACCCATGCTGGCGGCCTGGCCAACGCAGTAGGTGGTGATGTCGCACTTCAGGAATTGCATGGTGTCGTAGATGGCCAGCCCGGCAGTAACGGAGCCTCCGGGGGAATTGATGTAGACGCTGATATCCTTGTCCGGGTCCTCGCTCTGCAGGAAAAGCAGTTGGGCAATCACCAGATTTGCGACATTGTCGTCGATTCCGGTGCCCAGAAAGATAATCCGTTCTTTAAGCAAGCGGGAATAGATATCGTAAGAGCGTTCCCCCCGACCGGTTTGTTCAACCACGACTGGAACAAGCATTTGCGCCTTTTCGTTCATTCAAAACTCCGTTTATATTGGATTTTAAGGATGAGAAAACGATCTTGTATAAACAGGACCGTTTTCATCTCCGAGTCTTTTAAAACTGCTACTTAATCTTAGCATTTTCGACCATATAGTCGAGTGCTTTGTTAAAGCGGATCTGCTCGCCGATGCTTTCGATCGAGCCCGCTTCTTCCATCTCTTTCCGGAGTGCGCGAGCATCTTTTTGCTGACGAATGGCCATCGTTGCAATTTCTTCCTCGATCTCACTGGCGCTGGCTTCCAGTTCCAATTCAGTAGCAATTCCCAGGCCAATGTAGCGCAGCTTGACGTTTTCCTGGGCCTGTTCCTGGGCCTCCTTAATGAGGTCTCCCTGCTGCTCGGCAATCTGCTCCTGCGTCTGACCCATCATCATACGGCGTTGGGCGAGATCATACATAACATTGCGGGTTTGCTGCTGAACCACGCTGTCCGGCACATCCAGCTTGGTCTTCTTGATCAGGTGTTTCACGATCTGGTCGTGTTTTTTGCCCAAGGCCATGTTTTCGGCCTGTTGTTCCAGCTGCTCGCGGATATTCGAGCGGAGATCGTCTTCCGACTCCACCTGGAGCCGGCTAAGGAAGGCTTCGTCGATTTCCGGCAGGCTGCGAACCCGTACACCCGTCACTTCAATGTTGTAGAGCGCTTTGACACCGCCCAGCTCTTTAACGACAAAACTTTCAGGGAATTCAACTTCCACCTCTTTTTTGTCGCCTTCAACCAAACCAACAACTGCTTTGCCCATGCCTGGGAGGAAGGCGTGCTCGTCGGCGGAGACCCAATATCCACTACCTGCACCCACCCCTTTGGCTTCAGGGATGGCTTCGGTCAGGGGTTGTCCGTCAACGGTGGATTCATAAGTGAGCTGGGCCATGTCGCCCTGTTCAACCGTCTTTCCTTCCACCTCTTCAAAGTTAGCCTGCTGGCCGCGGATGGCATCGATCTGTTCCTGTACCTGTTCGTCAGTAACGTCTTCCTTTTCTTCCTTAACAGGAATATCCGTGTATTTTGGCAGTTTGAATTCCGGTTCAATATCAACCGTTACATCGAATTTAAGCGGTTTTTCTTCTTCGATCGTTATTTCGGACACATCGACAACGTTGATGACCTTCAGCTCGGTTTCCGCGAGGGCTTTCTGGTAGAATTGAGGTACAACGCGTTCTTCGAGCTCCTTGGTGATTTCCTTCGCATATTTTTGGGCTACGACGTTTTTCGGAGCCTTGCCCTTACGGAAACCGGGAATGTTGACATACTTAGCATATGCCTTGAGGGTTTCTTCGCGTTCCTCAGTGAGGGCTTCTGCTGGAATCTCAATGTTCATGGTTTTGCGGCAGGCGCCGGCATCCTTGACTGAAACTTTCATAAATCCTTAAACTCCTGTGTTTAGCTATATTTGGATAAAAGGCGGTAACAATACGCATGAACGTCTTTTAGGTCAAGCATGTGAATGGCAGTTTTGCGGCCAGCCAAAGGGGCGTGTAACCCGTAAAACAGGCGGGGAATACGGGTTGGAAACGGCCGGATCGGCTTATTTTTCCAGTGCTTCGAAGCCCTTGTCGAGCAGCTTGCGCGAGATGTCATTCCGGGTTTTCTTGTCGGGGCTGCCGAGCACAACCGAGAGCACTCGCTCGCCGTTTCGTTCCGCCGTCGCCGCGAGCGACCAGCCGCCCATGCCGTGGTAGCCGGTTTTCAGCCCGTCACATCCGGGATAGGGCTCTTTGCCCACCAGCGCATTCCGGTTGGCCAGCATGAACTTTTCCTTTCGGATCGGTGTAAGCGGCAGATAGGCCAGCTTCGTGCTGGTATAGCGCAGGGTTTCCGGGTGGTGCAGGCAGGCGAGGCTCAGGATCGCCACATCGTATGCGGTGCTAATGTCGGGTTGGGCACCGCCGGAGGGCGGTAGGCCGTGTTCGGAATGATAGATGGTAGAGTTCATGCCGAGTTCGCGCGCCTTCTGGTTCATCATATCAATGAAGGCTTCCTTGCTGCCTGCTACGTGGATGCCGAGTACTCGGGCGGCATCGCAGGCGGAGTGGATGATGAGCGCTTTTAGGAGGTCGTCGACGGTGAACGCTCCGGATTCACGAGCATCGAGATAGACCTGCGACCCCCCTACACCGAGTCCTTCTTTGGTGATGGCGACCTTGTCGCTTAGGCTAATCATGCCAGCATCAATTTGCTCCAGCACGATGAGCAGGGTCATTAGTTTGGTGATGCTGGCCGGATAGCAATACGTCGTGGCACGGTTTTCGTATAGGATTTTACCGGTACGCACATCCACAACAATGGCACCGTGATACGGGGTGCCAACGAGTTTTGGATATACATTAGAGGTGCGGCGGTTGGGGCGATCGGAGCGCAGATAGCCCTCTCGCGAGCCGGGGGCGGCAATGGTTTCGAACGGCTGGACGGATTCTGTTTCGACCATGTCAACCGGCATCACCAGTTCAGCGGGTTCCGGTAAATTCAATGCAGGAACCTCGAATTCAGGAAGGGGTTCCGGTGCCGAAAGGGTGGGTGCTGGATTCTTGATGGGGGTAGCCGATGCCGTGTCCGTTTTTTCGTTTCTGGAACTTACCAGTACAACAAAAATCAGGATGTGCAGGATGATCAGAACGGAGGCGATGACTGTGACGTTGCTTTTTTTCATATGAAAATGTACCAATTCCTAAAAGCCGAACATCTGAAGGAATTCATGAGCGACATACAATCCCTATTTGTAAAAAACATTCTTGGGGACGCAAAAACCAATCTCAAGGCAAGGGGTATGGCTTTTGCGCCATCCAATATTGCGCTCTGTAAATATTGGGGCAAGCGCGACGCCGCGCTGAACCTGCCCATTAACTCCAGCCTGTCCATCTCCCTCGGTACTCTCGGCACACGCACTGAAATTCGGGTGGGCGACGGGGCCGGCGGGACGCCTGAGGTACATTTGAACGGCGAGCCGGAGACGCGGGAATCTCCCTTTGCGCAGCGCATTGCCGAGTTTATCAGGCTTTTTCCCATGCTCGAAGGCTTGGCGTTGGCGGTTCATACGGAAAACAACATCCCTACAGCCGCTGGTTTGGCGTCGTCGGCATCTGGCTTTGCGGCGCTCGTTCTGGCGCTGGACGATCTGGCGGGGTGGGGGCTCGACCGCAAGCAGCTTTCCATGCTCGCGCGACTCGGCAGCGGCAGCGCATCCCGTTCGGTATTCAATGGGTTTGTGCAGTGGCATGCCGGATCCAACCCCGATGGAACCGATTCGTTTGCGGAACAACTGGATGCTGAATGGCCGGAATTCCGCATCGGTATTCTCGAACTTTCCAGTGCCCCGAAGCCAGTAGGCTCACGCGATGGCATGAACCGTACGGTTGCAACCTCCGAGCTGTATAATAGCTGGCCTTCGCAGGCCGCCGCTGATCTTGAAACCCTTCGCGCGGCAATTGGTGCGCAGGCTTTTTCAATGCTTGGAAAAGCGGCCGAGCACAATGCGCTCTCCATGCACGCCACGATGATGGCCGCCTGGCCGCCGCTGCTCTATCTCCAGCCCGAAACCATTGAGCAGATCCACAAGGTTCAACGCGTCCGTGCCGAAGGTCTGGAGGTCTACCTCACCATTGATGCCGGCCCCAATATTAAGCTTCTCTTCCTCGCAGAAAACGAAACCGCCGTCTCCGATGCCTTTTCGGGGTTGCAGATAATCGAGCCGTTTGGATAAGCTGATGCCGGAACTTCCAGAGGTTGAAACGATTGCGCGGCAGCTGCGGGCGCGGGGGGTAGAGGGGCGGGAAATCCTTGCTGTAAAGATTCATTGGGCACCGACCGTGGACCCGTATTCCTCTGCCCAGTTTGCCAAAGCGGTCAAAGGGACGGTCATCAATGAAATTTCCCGGGTCGGGAAGTGGATGCTGTTTGGGCTTAGCTCCGGGCGGACCCTGATGATCCATCTTCGCATGGCAGGTTCCTTTTCAATGGAACCGGGGCAGCATGACCGCATTGTGCTGAAGCTCTCGGATGGGCTTATCCTTTATTATCGGGACACGCGCAAGTTTGGTCGGTGGAAACTGGTGGATGATCCGCAGTCCATTCTCGGCAGGCTCGGCCCCGATGCGCTGACAAGGCGGTTTTCGCTCCGGTATTTCAGCGAGGTAATGCTGAAACGGCACCGGATGATCAAGCCGTTGATCCTCGATCAATCGATCGTGGCGGGGCTTGGAAACATTTATGCGGACGAGGCGCTTTGGGAAGCGGGAATTCACCCGGAGCGTTTATCGGATTCGCTCGAAGATGCCGAGTTGGCCCTTTTGTTCAAGGCGATCAAGCATGTGCTGAGAGTGGGTGTGAAAAACCGGGGAACTTCGTTGGGGGACGGCAAGACCAACTATCGCGACGTGGAAGGGGAGTCGGGCGGCCATCGCGAACAGGTCAAGGCCTACGGGCGTGTCGGAAAGCCGTGCGAGCGGTGCGGAACTCATCTCGAAAAAATCGTTGTTGCCCAGCGCGGTACGACGTATTGCCCTGATTGTCAGCGGGCCTGATTCCGCGCGACGAGTTACATGTAGAAGAGTTTTCTATAGCCTTTCAGGCCCAGTGCTGCAACACCGAGGAGAAGGGCGGCTGCTGGCTCGGGAATCACTGATGCTTCGACAACAACACTGTCAAATTTTCCCTTGTCACCTTCCCCGTTATCCATCCAGAAGGCGACCCATATTTCCTGACCCATAACTATGCTGTCGTCAAGCGTGAAGCTCTCTGGTTTCCAGCTGTTGTAATTGAGACCTGAAAGAAGTGGATTCCAGTTGGCATTATACCATGCAACGGCGTTGTTGTGACCGCCTTGAATATCAACGAAATTGAGTGTTCGGGTGGTGGCATTGAATCCAAGGTCATTGCCGATATAATAAGCAGCTTTGAATCTATCGCCAGATGTTGTGCTGTGAGTGCGCCAGTCAAAGGAAAGAGTAATATCTTCATATCCAGCGTCAATCTTGAACAGTAGACCGGCATCGTCTTCAACACGGCCATAATGGTCATAAGGGTAAGCAGCATCGTTCACAGACACATCCCAATGGATCGATCCACCGTCGGGATGTTCGAAGCGGGCAGCATACCAAACTTCATCCGCGCCGTTGGGACCCTTGTAGGGGACTCCATAATGCTCACCGTTGGAAAAGTTATCGAATGTCTCTGAAAATATTATTTCGGCGGTTGCTGTGTGTTGAGTCAGTAGTCCTATTCCTAGAAGCAGTACACAAACGGATAATCCAAGTCTCTTTTTCATGTCATTCACCTTAAGCACTCGTTGACCTATGCTGGTAATGGAATACTTAAATAGCGTGGCAGGGTGTTTTTGTCAAGAAAAGGGTTCCGATAAAATAGTAGTAAAATTTACTATATCAATAGTTTATAAGAATTGAGCCGCGGGACTGGTGGTTGCATCATCAAATGCATTAAAAAAGTATCAACATTCCTGTTTACAAGTCAGACGTAAATGGTACTGTATCGCCGTTGTTTGGGAAACGTGCTAACAATAAGGAGAAAAAATGGAAAATATTGAAACAGATTTATTCGATTTCGAAATGGTTAAAGTAGGGCAGGAAGTGCCGGATTTTAAAATGGCTGCATTTCAGAATGATGAAATCAAAGACATCAAGCTTTCAGACTACAAGGGCAAGTGGGTTGTGCTTATGTTCTATCCGGCAGATTTTACTTTTGTTTGCCCGACCGAACTTGAAGATATGGCTTCCCTCTATCCGAAGTTTCAGGAAGCTGGCGCAGAAGTCATCAGTGTCAGCACCGACACCGCATTTGTTCATAAGGCGTGGCACGACGCTTCCGATGCGATCGGCAAGGTTGACTATTTAATGGGAGCCGATCCTACGGGTGCGGTCAGCCAGCTTTTTGATGTCTACATTGACGATGAAGGTTTAGCGCTTCGCGGTACTTTCATCATCGATCCCGATGGCATTCTGAAAACCTCCGAAATTCACGACCTTGGCATTGGCCGTAGCGCTGCGGAAACCCTCCGCAAGCTCGGTGCCGCAAAATTTGTACACGAGCATGGCGACCAGGTTTGCCCCGCAAACTGGGCTCCGGGTGCCGATACCCTGACTCCCGGCCTTGACCTCGTAGGAAAGATCTAACTTCCCCTGGTTAGTTAACACCCCACCCCGGAGGGTGCCCCCATGTGGGGCACCCTCCTTTTTTTGTTTTTTAAAGGATTAAAAGCGGTTACTCTTTGGGTTGGAGGATGGGAGTGGATGAGGTATTGGATTGTCATGGTGACTGGATCCATAGCTTGGTTAATGGGTTCCGGCTGCACAACGCCGGAAAAGCTGGGGTTGGCCTATTCCGGCGAGACCAACGTCGATCATGTGCAATTGCTGTTCGATGAAACCTGGGTAGATCCGGCTGGAACGCGGCACGTACGGCAGGAAATCTTCGACTCCATTTTCCAGATGATTGATGAGGCGGATGAATTTATCCTGGTCGATTTCTTTTTGGTAAATGATTTTCTCTATGAGCCGGGGCCGGGTTTACGCCGCCTGAGCCGCGAGTTGACGGATAAATTGGTTGAAAAGCGAGCCGCAAATCCGGACCTCGACATTGTTTTTATCTCCGATCCGGTCAACACCGTCTATGGCGCGATCGAGTCGCCTTTCTTCCGCGAATTGGAAGATGCGGGTGTACGCGTGGTTTGGACCGACCTCAATAAATTGCGGGACAGCAACCCGATCTATTCCAAACCCTGGCGGCTGTTGGGCAAGCCCTGGGGAACCGGGCCGGGCAATGCGATCGGCAATCCGCTGGGGGAAGGAAGCATTTCATTGCGCAGCATGCTTAAGCTAATGAATTTCAAGGCGAATCACCGCAAGGTGGTGGTCACCGAAAAGTCACTGCTGGTCACGAGCGCGAATCCTCACGATGCAAGCAGCGCGCATTGGAATGTGGCATTACGCATTGATGGAGCCGCAATGCCCTTGGCGTGGCAGGCGGAGTCGGCGATTCTACGTTTTTCGGGGGCACCGGACGTGCAGCCTCCAGCGTTTCGGGTCGGTACGACGACGTCCTCCCGATCGGTCAGCGTGCTGACGGAACGGAAGATCAAGGATTGCGTGTTGACGCTACTGGAATCTGCCGAGCCGGGCACACGTATTGATCTGGCCATGTTTTATTTTTCCGACCGGGATCTCGTGCGGGCGTTCATTGCTGCGCACAAGCGCGGGTGCGATATCCGTGTGATTCTCGATCCCAACAAGGATGCATTCGGAAAAGAAAAGAACGGGATCCCCAATCGTCAGACGGCCCTTCGGTTCGCCACGGAGGGAATTCCGCTTCGCTGGGCGGATACGCATGGCGAGCAATGTCATGTTAAAATGCTCTATGTTGAGCACGCGGATGAGACGAGCACCTTTTTAATCGGCTCATGCAACTATACGCGGCGGAACACGGATAATTTTAATGGCGAGTGTGATCTCGCCTACACCGCTCCGATCAATGATTCCGAGATGCAGCGAGCCCGCAGCGTGTTTGATCGGTGGTGGGGGAACAAGGAGGGGCGTATTTACACAACGGACTATAAAACCTACGAAGACCGCTCCGTTCGCCGAAAAATCCGTGGCTGGCTGATGGAGATTCTCGGGTTAAGTACGTTTTAGACATGAAGAGTGAAACGTGGCTCTCGTGGAATTCACGTTTCACGGCTCACTCATCATTCGTCAATTCCTCTTCCAATGGCCGTAAATGTGGTTTATCTATAAGCCCGTTTTCGAAAAGGAATCATTCATGAAAAGATCCAGTTTAATAATCGGCCTGTTGAGTCTGCTTTCCGTGTTTGTCGTGGCTGCGGCCTTCAAGGCTGCACAGACGGTCTTGATTCCGCTGATGATTGCGTGGTTGCTTTCCTATATCTGCGGGCCGGTCGTCACTCTTCTGGTGCAGAAAAAGGTGCCGCTTGGGGTTGCGGTTTTTGCGGTTCTGATGCTGGTGTTGTTTGTCTGTTATCTCGGTGGCATATTCCTGATTGGTCGGGCGCAGCAGTTTATCGGAGAATACCCGAAATATGCCAACCAGCTGCAAACAATGTACACGGATCTGATGTACAATCTGTCGGAACGAATGAATGTTCAAGAAGGCGCTTTTGCCAATATTAACTGGGCGCAGGAAATCGGCAAGCGGCTTGTCGTGGCCTCCGGATCGCTGGCCAGCTTTGCCGGAAACCTGGTAATGGTTTTGATTTTCCTCGTATTCATGCTGCTGGGAAAACCCTATTTTCAATATAAGGTTGCCAAGGCCTTTCCACCGGACCGTGCCTCAATTTTTTCTTCGGTCACGGTATCGATTTCCAAACAGATTGGGCAATATCTCACGGTCAAGGTCGCCATCAGCGGCACGACCGGCGTCTTGGTCTGGCTCGCGCTGACCCTGCTGCGCGTTGAGTTTGCACTAACCTGGGGCGCGTTGGCTTTCTTTCTCAACTTTATTCCGAGCATCGGCTCGATTATTGCCACGATTCCGCCTGTCTTGCTGGCGCTGGTGCAGTTCTATCCCAATCACTGGATGGCGGTGGCGACGCTGGTGGTGCTGCTCGTTATCCAAATGACCATGGGCAACGTGGTTGAGCCGAAACTCGTCGGCGATAGTCTGAATCTCAGCCCGGTGGTCATCCTGCTTTCACTCGTCTTTTTTGGTTGGATGTGGGGCATTGTCGGCGCATTGATGTCGGTGCCGATTGCCGCGGCAATCAAGATTGTCTGTGAAAATATTGAAGGGCTAAAGCCAATCAGTATTTTAATGGGATCGGGAAAAATCTGCATGAAGGAAGCACAAGCTAGCTAGGGGAAACGAAGTGGTGGAACTGCCGAACATTTTTGAAAAGAAAGAAGTTAAGGAACTGATCAAGCTGGCTTTGGTCGAAGATCTGGGCCCGATCAATCGGGATGTCACTTCCGACTCGCTCGTGCCGCCGGAAGAAGTCGCCGAGGCGCATATGGTCGCACGCGAGGCCTGTATGCTCGCCGGCGCCAACGTTGCAACTGAAGTGTTTCAGCAGGTGAATCCCGAATTGAAGTGCGAGGTCTGCATTCCGGATGGCTCTTCGGTTGAAAAAGGTGCGGTTGTGCTGGTCATTAAAGGCTCGGCCCAGAGCATCCTTACCGCGGAGCGAACTGCGCTTAATTTTATTCAACGCATGAGCGGCGTTGCGACCGTTACAGCAGAATATGTGAAAACCGCCGGCAATCCCGACGTCATGTTGCTCGATACGCGTAAGACCACGCCGGGACACCGGGCATTCGAAAAATATGCTGTGCTCTGCGGCGGCGGAACCAATCACCGCATTGGTCTTTATGATGCGGTGCTCATCAAAGACAACCATCTCGCATCGTGGGTAAAGAAGCACGGTACTGGAGTCGGCGAAGCCGTCGCTGCCGCCCGCGCAAAATATCCCGACCTTAAAATCGAAGTGGAGGTCGATACGATCGACCAGCTCAAGGAAGCGCTCACCACCAAACCCGACTGGGTGCTGCTCGACAACATGCCACCGCCCGTGCTGCGTGAGTGCGTTGCTCTCTGCAAAGGCATCTGCAAAACCGAGGCCTCCGGCGGGATCAATCTGAACACGATTTATGACGTTGCCCAGACCGGTGTGGATGCCATTTCCGTCGGAGCACTGACCCATTCCGCGCCCTCCATCGACCTCGCACTCGACTTTATTTGACAGAATCATTCTGTATAAAATGAATTCAACGTTAGTCATAGACATCGGCAACACCAGCACTTCGGTCGGCTATTTCCGTAACGGAAAGGTATCCGGGGCGGGGCGGTGTGCTTCGCGCTTTAAATCGGTTGATGAAGTCTTGCCGTTAATCTCGGTTAGATCGGTTGATGCTGTTGTCGTTTCTTCCGTTGTTCCGCCGGTAAATGCCCGATGGAAACGGGTTCTGAAATCCGCTGGGTTGCCCGCGCCGCTGTTTGTCAGCCACGAGCTCGAGCTGGGAGTGCCGGTCAACTATCCGAAGCCCGAAAACATCGGCGCGGACCGATTGGCCAATGCCGCCGCCGCTGCAAAGTTGCTGGGTACGCCATCGGTAGTCTGCGACTTTGGGACGGCCTTAACCTTTGATGTGATTGATGGGGAACGAGGCTATGTCGGCGGAATTATCTGCCCCGGACTTCCGCTTATGTTTGACTATCTCTCTGAAAAGACGGCACTGCTGCCGCATGTCAAGCCGGTTAAAACCAAGGCCGTTGTCGGCCGAAATACGAAACAGGCGATGCAGATTGGCGCCCAGCTGGGTTACCGTGGCATGGTGCGCGAAATTCTCCTGTCGCTGGAAAAGGAGCTCGGTGTGCGAAAGCTCCCTGTCTGTTGCACGGGGGGCTATGCCGGATGGATTTTCAAGGACTGGGATGTCGAAGCCGTCATTGATCCGAAGCTGACGCTCAAGGGGCTCGGAATTATCGGCGAGTTGAACTCCCCGATGGTTAAAAGATAGCGGGAAGACGATTCCGTTTTATCAGATTGATCAGGCGGCGGAACCAGTCAGCCCAAGTTGCCGGTCAGCCTGTTTGAGCAACAGCACACCACCAATCGAAGATATGTTTCCACCAGAAAAGTCCGCAGTGACCTTTCGCGATTTACAGGATGGAAAGTCCAGCGTGGTCTGTGTATATTCTGTCATAGCGTTTTCTTCTGAAATTAGTCGCTATTCGCTCTTAATCATATCTGTGGTAAGAAGCTGCATTATAGCAGTTAACAGAGGAGGCGCTTCTTTATTGATGAACTATTCCGGCTAACGTGATTTCGGCTTGTTTGTAAGGACGGAAAAAGCTTGGAATTGAATTGCAACAGGAGAGATCGCCTTTAGACTCTGTGCCAGCTACGGAGGGCATTGTATGTGTGCAAAATCATTCCGGAAGGAGCAGCGACCCTATTCATCCATTGTCGTTGATGGGATCGACCGAACCCCGAGCCGGGCCATGCTTCGAGCGGTCGGTTTTACGGATTCCGACTTCAAAAAACCCCAAATTGGTATTGCATCCACATGGAGTATGGTCACCCCGTGCAACATGCACATTGACAACCTTGCGAAAGAGGCGCTGAGGGGGGCCGATGTTTCCGGTGGAAAAGGCGTCCTTTTTAATACCATATCCATTTCGGACGGGATTTCGATGGGCACAGAGGGCATGAAATATTCACTGGTTTCTCGCGAAGTGATCGCCGACTCGGTCGAAACCGTTGTCGCCTGCGAAGGATTTGATGGGTTGGTGGCCTTTGGCGGGTGCGATAAAAATATGCCGGGGTGCCTGATTGCGTTGGCACGTCTCAACCGTCCTTCCGTATTCGTGTATGGCGGCAGTATCCAGCCCGGGCATCACGGCGGAAAGAATTATGATATTGTTTCCGTTTTTGAGGCCGTGGGGCAGCATGCCAAGGGCGAGATCAATTTGCGCCAGCTAACGGAGATTGAGCAAAGCGCCATTCCGGGGCAAGGCTCCTGTGGCGGGATGTACACGGCCAATACCATGGCTTCGGCCATTGAAGCGTTGGGGATGAGCCTGCCCAATAGTTCGTCGCGAATGGCGGTCTCGAAAGAAAAAATAGAAGAGAGCCACGCGGCCGGTCGAGCGGTGATGAGGCTGGTTGAGAAGGGAATCAAGCCTTCGGATATCATGACACGCCCCGCATTTCTAAACGCAATTGCCGTGGTGATGGCGCTCGGGGGCTCGACGAATGCCGTACTGCATCTGTTGGCGATGGCTCGGGCCGCAAAGGTTCGGCTGACGTTGAGCGACTTTACCCGAATCGGGAAAAAGGTTCCGGTGCTGGCGGACCTGAAGCCCAGTGGAAAATATGTGATGGCGGACCTCGCAGCCATTGGCGGGGTGGCACCGCTCATGGCGCGTTTGCTCAAAGAGGACCTGCTCGATGGTGATTGCTTAACGGTTACAGGGAAAACGGTAAGGCAGAATCTCGCGCTTGCAAAACCATACCCCCGCAAGCAGGATATTATTCGTCCGATCAACCGTCCCATCAAACCCGAAGGTCATCTGGTCATTCTAAAGGGCAATCTGGCTCCGGAGGGAGCTGTTGCAAAGATTAGTGGCAAGGAAGGCGAACGCTTCAAGGGGAAGGCAATCGTCTTTAATTCGGAAGAACAGGCCCTTCAGAAAATTCTAGAAGGAAAAGTCCGGGCCGGTCACGTCGTCGTGATTCGCTACGAGGGCCCAGTGGGAGGGCCGGGAATGCGGGAAATGCTGGCGCCAACCTCAGCCATTATGGGCCGGGGACTGGGTCAGGATGTTGCGCTGATTACCGATGGTCGGTTTTCCGGCGGCAGCCACGGGTTTGTGATCGGTCATATTACGCCCGAAGCGTATGTCGGGGGGCCGTTGGCCATCATTAAGAATGGAGATGTCATATCCATCGATGCCGGAAAAAGAACGATTACGGTAGAACTCTCCGCGGCGGAAATCAAACGGCGAATGAGCTGCTGGAAGGCTCCGGCACCCCGCTATAAAACCGGGGTGCTTTCCAAGTATGCCAAGCTGGTCGGTTCGGCCTCTGAAGGCGCAGTGACCGATTGATGAGCAACCTTGAGGTCTTATTCTCTTTTCTCTGGCACCCGCTTGACCTACCTTGGTTGCTGGAGAAGCCGTTATGAAAATTGAAGTTTTTACGCTGTGCGATGCCGCGACCGACAATCGCGGTAAATTGAATATCCTTGGAACGTTTGACCAAATCTATGCCGCAAAGATCCCCGTGGTCCATCCGGCATGTGCCATCGCCCTTCGCTTGCGGTTTGACAAGATCGAGGAAGGTTCCCACAAAGTTAAGCTGCAACTGGTGAACTCCGATGGCATCCCGGTTTTACAGACCATGGAAGGCGAGGTAGATCCATGTATGGGGCCCGATATCGAATCTGTCGCGGTAAACCTCATTCTTAACTTTCAGCATATTAAGTTTGATGATTTTGCGGATTATCAGATCAACCTTTCGATTGATGAAATCGCTTTGGCAACGCTTCCCATCCGAGTAAGGGAGATGCCGCATTCCCATTTGGTTTAATGGATTCCCAATCGTTTCGATAACCGGGCGCGTATCAGAAAATACGCGCCCTTTTCTCTTTCTGGAAGCAGCGCGCTTTTTCCATGCAATAATTCATGACGCCTTCCGTTTTGTAGATATCGAATGAATCTTACTTAACCCAAGGAGGCATAAGATGAATACGAGCACATGGAAGCTAATGGGGTTGATGGTGATCGCAATGAGTACAACGGTGCTGGTTGATGCCAGGCCAGAAGGTCGCAAAGGTCGCGGTTCTGACGAAGATCGTCCCAGACGACCGAGTCGCGAACAGATCCTCGAAAAATATGACACGAATAAAGATGGTCAGCTTTCAGAGAGTGAACGTGAGCAAATCAAAGCAGATCATCAGGCCCGCGGCGAACGCGGAAGAAGAGGGCCGGGAGGTTTTGACGGTGAACGCCCCAGTCGCGAAGATATTCTCGCCAAGTTTGATAAGGATGGCGATGGCAGTTTGAACAAGGAAGAGCGCGCGGCGGCGCTTGATGCCAGAGGTGTCCATCACGGTGAATCCGGAGGCCGCGGACCCGGGGGTGAACGCCCTAACCGTAAAGAAATGATGAAGAAGTTTGATGTGGATGGCGACGGTCAACTTAGCGAGGAAGAGCGTTCTGCCATGCGTGAAGCGTTTGAATCGCGTCGCGGTAAACGTGGTAAACACGGCGATAAATAAACCTTTTAACGTGAACGTTGGGAAACGTTCCATCCGGCCCCTGGGAATCTTCCCCTCCCAGGGGCCGGTTTATATATATATGGGTTTCTCGCCGACTCAATGGGTGAACAGATGATGATCTGTAAAGCAGGAATACGCGTCGCCAATGAGATGTAAATGCTTTGATGGATCTGATCTGAGCCCACAAATCTGGACGGTTTAAAATGAGACTTTCTCCGGGGGAGAATACGACACCGAACCTCGAGCAGAACGATGAGCTCAAGGTAAACACCGGTTTGGATTATCAGGGTGTCGTTAACTTATTTCAACTTTCCAAGTGGCTGAGTTGTTTAGGAAAGAAAGGCGATAAATAGATCCTCTTTTTTGTCGCAAATAGGAAGATGCTTGTTCGCAGATAATATATATCTTTTTGTTTATTAGTGATTTATGAATAAAAATAGACGAAGGGGGCTGTGTCCTGCCGCGTGTAGTTGTAGTCGTAAATGATAAAAAGGAGTCTGCGATGAGAATGATCAAAGTGAGTCTTGTTTGGGTACTGCTTGTACTGGTGGGTTGGTGTCAGGGAGTTGAGGCTGCGCCATTCTATGGATGGCAGTCGGAGTATGACGGGACATCGACCAATACGCTCGCTTTATATAAATTCAGCGAGGCAGGTGTTTATATCAATGGAGCGAATACGTTTTCCGGGGTGTTGCCGGATCAGACGGGCAGCGACTGGGATGCCTACTATTCGCATGCGACTGCAACCTGCGATTTTAATGCAGGAGGAAAGTTTGGTTGGGGGCTGCATCTTCCGGGCGGCAGTGCTTCAGCGGCGAGATGTTTGACTCAAGTTGGGTCCAATGTCTTTCCGGCAGGAACGGATCCAAGCTTATCGGTGGAGTGCTGGGCCCAGTTCAACGATACAACCTCTCGCCAATTTCTGGTTTCCAAGGGGAATGGTTGGTCCAGTGTGGGCGGCTATGATATCTGGTATGACAATGGTTCCTTGAAGTTTGCTGTTAGCGACGGTGTCACTGGTGCCAAACAGACGATTGCCACGTGGACTCCAGCTGCCGGAACCTGGTATCACATTGCCGGAACCTGGGATGCAGCTTCGGATACGGCCAAGCTTTTTGTAGATGGTGCTCTACAAGCCACACAGCAGTTTGCAGGACTTTCCATTGTTGATCATGCTGCGCGTACGCTGACGCTTGGTAATCGTGCGGTTAGTTCCTACTCTGCCTTGAACGGTATTATTGATGAGATTCGTATTAGTGATGTCGCTTATGAATTTAGCGCTCCGGCTGCGCCACCGGTTTTTGCGCCGGGGCATCCGCGCCTGTTTTTCAGCGCGGCCGACTATACCGATCTTGAGGCGCGTCGCCGCTCCACGCATACGGATGAGTGGAATCAGTTGATTGCAAAGTGCGATAGCTTGCAGGGGACGTTGCCGACAACGACACCGCGCACGGCTACCGACCTTTTTTTATATGAGGAAAACCTGGTGTCATTGGCTCTGGTGCAGATGATTGATTCTTCTCTGCCGTATCAGACGACCAGCGCAAACTGGTTCTGGACGATTCTCAACTGGACGGAGTGGGGCGCAGGTTATTGGTCCTGGCCGGACTATGGTCCACACGGTAATCTCGAAACCGGCGAGGTGTTAAAGGGGTTGGCAGTTTGGTATGATTTGATGTACCACGCACTTACCCCGGCAGAGCGCACGGATGTGGAGCAAAAACTGTCGGATTATGCGGATCGTTTCCGCAATTCCTATGATCGCTTTGATGCTACCGGCGGTGAGCAGGTGGGTAATCACTGCTGGAATGCACTGGCTTCTCTGGCCGCGGTGAAATATGGGGTTGATAATGTTGCCGCTGCCCGAATGGCCGATTGGACCACGCTGCTTGACGGCCACTATACCACAATCACCAATCGCATGCGTAACGAGATGAGTGACGGTGCCACCGGAGAAGGCGCGACCTACTGGATGTATGGGACCGAAAAAATCCTGTCATGGTTTGAGATGCGCCGTGTGGCGGGCGATCCGGCCTTTGCAGGAGTGGACTGGTTCCAGAACACGGGCCTTTATGGAATCTTCTCCATTCTGCCGGGCGGTGATGATAACTTTGGCGGAGTTACTAAATTTTCGGATTCAAACGGTGATTACTGGGGCAATCCCTACAACGATTTGCCGTTGCTGTCCAAAAACACAGGCGATAGCGCTGCTCAGTGGTTAACCACGCAGATCGACCACAAGGGTTCGCTCAAGAAGGACGTATACCGCTACATGTTCTACGATCCTTCGATCCCGGTCGCGAATCCCGAAGTTGACCTAAATAACTGGTGGTTCTTTAACGATTATGGATTGTTCCTGTGGCGGACAGACTGGAGTAATAATGCAAGTTATTTTGCATTGCGTTCCGGGGTGCATAGTCATGGACATGACAAGTGCGATGACGGGCAGTTCATGATTCACCGCGCGGGCATCCCGTATATTGCCAATCTGGGCTATGCGAAACCGAAATACACCCGGGACAGCAACGTACTTCTTGTGGATGGAACGGGACAGTTGTCGGATGGTGATGATTGGGGCACCGTCTTCAATGTTTCATGGCCAACCAATCAGCAGATGTGGGGGCAAACCAAACATGTACTCGCTAATGATTGGTATGATCACCCTGGTGATTTCTTTAATGTGCTGGTTGATCCTACCGCGTTGTATACCAATGCGCAGTTCACCTCGTGGAACCGCGAAGTGGTCGGGTTGGGAGAGGATCTTGTTCTTTTAAGGGATACGCTGTCCGCCAATGCCGGCAAAACATATGATTTGCTGCTGCATGCCTATGTAACGGCCAAGGGTACGGGAGACAGCTACGACCAGGATACGTATAAGACCAGTAATCCGTGGACTGTGCTGGGTGCGGGGAAATGGCAAATCGATGCCCGTAATGAAACACCGGAACCACCGAACATGCTGGTTCAGGATCTGTCCAAAAGCACATGGACCAGCTCGATCGTGGATACCTTTTACGACGACAAGTATATCGGCAATACCCGCCGGGGCAGCAAACTCAAGCGCAGCCTTTCCGGAACCTCCGCAAGTTCGCTGGTGTCTTTTGGGTTTGACGACCTGATGTCTGGATGGGCACAGGCGAAGTGGACCGACGCTGCGGCAGAAGGGGTGCATGTGACAGCTTCCGGAAGCCCGGTAGTCGATGTGCTCTGGCCGACGAACGGTGCATCCTGCAGCAATAGCGACAACTGGACGGTGACCGGCAAAATGGCCGGTCGCCGTTACGCGCAGGTTGCGGATGACCCGAAGGCCTGTTACTTTGGTCGCGAAGTCACTTCGGTGGTGGACAATGGGCTTTCATTGGTCTCCGCAACCTCGCCGGTGTCCTTGCATGCCAGAGTCGAGCAAACCATTGGGGTAAGTGTGTCGAATGTGGTTACAATCAGTTCGGTGGCTGGCTCAACGGTAGCGTTCTATGCTCCGATGGCCCCGCAAACAGTCAAGTTGGATGGGGTTAATACCACCTTTACCTGGTCCAATAATCAACTCACGGTTACGATTCCGGTTTGCGATAAATCCAAATTGGAGCTCATCGGCCAGGCCGCCCCCAATCAGGCTCCGGTATTCACCAGCGATCCGGTGCTGGAAATCAATGCCGCCGAGGATGCGGCCTACAGCAGTACGCTGGCCGATGATGCAACGGACGCCGATAGCGATCCGTTGACCTTCAGCAGTATTTCGGGTCCCGCTTGGCTGGCGGTCGCGGCGAACGGTGCTCTTTCGGGGATGCCGGCAAATGCGGATGTCGGGCTGAACAGCTGGACGGTACAGGTTTCCGATGGGATTGCTCCACCGGTGCAGGCCGCCCTGAATATCACCGTCGACAACGTCAACGATGCGCCTGTGTTTTCTGTTGATCCGATTACTAGGCCGAACGGAAATGAAGGCGTCGCCTACAGCGATACGATTGGTGGAATAGCTACGGATGTGGATGTGGGCGACACCCTGACCTACTCGAAGGTATCCGGTCCGGCGTGGTTGAGCGTGGCCTCCGACGGTACGCTCTCGGGTGCGCCCGGAACAGGTGATGTGGGAACAAATGTCTTCACGGTCAAGGTGGAGGATGCCGCGCTGGCTTCCGATACCGCGACGCTGAACATCATTGTGAACTCTGTAGTCCTCGACGAAGACTTCGCGGGCGAGACCATCTCGAGTCTGTCAAGCCAGGGCTGGATGTTCTCGGGCCAGACACTCGCCGAAGAAGTGCTGCAAACCAGCGACAGCACCCTGCTGGGCATGAATAAGGATTATCTGGACATTGGCGGAAGTTTTGCCAGTCAGCCCTTCGCCCGAAAATCCTTCGGGGCGGTCGGTAAGGGTGAGTTGAAGGCGGTAACCTTTACCTCAAGCAGCTACAGCGCAGCTCGCATCAAACTGCTCGATGCGAGCGGTGCGGTGTTGTTTGCTTTCCGAATGCAAAAACCAACGTCTATTTATATCGACAATACGGCATCCGGTTTTGTGGCCGATCCAATGACCAACGGCGCAACGCACAACCTGCTGAGCGCCGGTAACAACATCACCGAGCTGACCATCAATTGGGACGGGAGCTCGGTGAGCTGGCAGGCCATCAACAAGAACGCCGACACCGGCGCGGTCATCTACGACACCGGCGTGCAGAGCGACACCTTTGGCATGGCCGGAGTTCCCAGCCAGATCCAATTGGATACCGGCACGTATAATCACAGTGCCCGCCGTTTCGGTACGACAAATATTCGGGTCACCGATACCAGTGGTGTCGTCAACGCTCCGCCGGCCTTCACGGTTGATCCGTTCAGCAAAGCCAACGCTACCGAGAATACGGCCTACAGTGCATCTATCGCAGGAGATGCCTCCGATCCGGAAGCTGACCCGATGACCTTCTCCAAAGTGACCGGTCCGGCTTGGTTGAGCGTGGCCTCCGACGGTACGCTCTCGGGCACCCCGGGCACAGGCGATGTGGGCGCAAACGTGTTTACCGTCAAGGCTGAAGACGCCGCTCTGGCTTCCGATACGGCAACGCTGAACATCACAGTGGACGCAGCTCCTCCTGCTGGTTGGACCCCGATGACCTACGACGACTTCGAAGGGGGTTGGGGTAACTGGACCGATGGTGGAGGCGATGTGGCCTTGACTGGCAAGGATGCCATCGGCTTGCAATGCCTCCAGATTCGAGACAATTCGGGAACTGCTTCCTCCTCGACCTTGGCGAATTCGCTGGATCTGACCGGGAAGAGCCAGCTGAAGCTTGAGTTCACCTATATGCCGAATAGCATGGAAAGCGGTGAGGATTTCTGGGTGCAGTACAGCTCGAACGGCGGATCCTCTTGGAGCACTGTTCAGGCATTTGTTTCTGGCACAGACTTCACCAACGGAACGCGGGAGAACCCAGTCATCACCATTGATAGCGCAAGCTACAGTTTCACTTCTACTGTGAAAATCCGCTTCCGTTGCGATGCCAGTGGGAACAAGGATTATATCCGTATCGACAACGTCGATCTCTCCGTCCAGTAATTCTCCGATAGGAGATGGATAATGAAGCGCGATGCCAATCGGCACCGCGTTTTTCATTCTGGAGTCATATACTCTCCGAATAAGGTTCTTCTGGGTTTTTTATGGTGGAGGGGCAGCGGCCTCGCTGACCTTCGGTCG
>CAZWZW010000011.1:0-34999 GCA_964639125.1 uncultured Verrucomicrobiota bacterium | reverse complement strand
CTGGCCGCCGCCCGCCTGCGTCTCGACGCCATCCGCGTCATCAGCGCCAGCTAGTGCCGTGGAACAGAAAAATCTTCGTATCTGACGAAAGAGGTTTGGATGCGCGGAAAGCGAAAAATCCGAAAGGCGATGCCGAGACATCGGCGTTGGATTTTTCGTTTGGCGCGCGCCAAACCCCTTCGCCCAAAGGGTGGGCATCTTTTTGCGCACGACCACTCCAAAGTATCCATCACATACTTCAGTATGCTCTGGACACTTTGGAGTCCCCGTGCAGTCAAAAATATGCCCATCAGATGCGAAGATTTTTCTGTTCCACGGCACTAGTGTATTTTAAATCTTCGCGCACCAACGCGCTTCCTTTCTCCACTTTGCCCTATTTCTCAGGAAACTTTACTCATTTCTGTTGAATCTCAGATCCAGACAATCAGAAAACACTATATATATGATCAAGAAATACAGGCTTTTGGCTTGCAGCTTATTTAGATTTTATCTACCGTTCAGCTCTTGCACGAAACCAAACAGGAGACCCTCATGAATTTGAAATCCTTCTCAGCCCTCACGGCATCCGTTCTTATCCTGAACCCCGGAACCCATGCCGCCGTAACCCAATGGCATGTGGTTAAGGGTGCTGAATATGCACAGACCGTGGACAACACTGCTCCTGCGAGCACAACCAACTGGGTGCTCTATGCGGAACTGGACACAGATCTGGCGGGCGATGCGGCCTCCGTGGTGCTGCAGGGCGGAAACCTTCCGGGGCCGCTTCCGTTTGTTCAGGACGGGAGCTACTGGGAGCTGAACTCCATTTATCCCAACAAGGCCGCGCTGGATGCCGCCGCCCCGTCCGATGGATCGTACTCCATCATTCTTTCGGGCGGCACGCTTGGAACGCTGACGCAGCAGGTGGCGTTTGCGGCCGAGGTCTATCCGAATACGCCCTACCTGACCGGTGCTGATTTTTCCCGCTTCCAGGCATTGGAAACCATGGAGCCGTTTGAGGTCAACTGGAACTCGAGCGGAACCAATTTCAACAGTATTACATTCGAAGTCAGCCCGGGGTCTCCGGAAGCGGATGTTTTGCCGATCTTTGAGGTTGTCGATGATTTGGGATTCACCACCTCAACCAACTTCCCGGTCGATCTGTTTGCCGTGAACAGCAATTATACCGGCTATCTGGAATTCGGCCTGGGCACCAACATCAGCGGCAGCACCGGTTTCGGGGTGGATGGAACAGCGTCCTTCAACAAGGCCACCGTACTGCCGATTCACACGGTCAATACGGCCAGCGGATCGGATGATTTCAACGACAACAGTTTTGATACGGCCAAATGGAGCCTGCTCTCCTTCGAGCTAGGCAAGTTCTTTACGGAAGCCAATCAGCGCCTGGAATTTCAAAGCAACGCAACCCCGGACGGCGATTCCGTGGTCTGGGGCTGGAGCAATACACTCAGCTATACGCAGGACTGGTCGGTGGCCGTCGACATCGCCAACCTGCTTGATTCCGGCTCCATGCCGACCGATGGCGAAACCTACACCGGCCTCGGTGTGTTTTTTGGCGGGTTTAATCGCCTCGCAAGCATCGAGCTCTTTAAAAACGAGTTTGCAACAACGCTTTACACTATGGCAACAAACGAAGTGAGCGGGATCGGTGATGATTTCGAAATCCCGATCTCCGCCGTCAGGGTTTCCGTGAAAATCGGTTTCGATGCCACGCGCAAAGTGCTCTACAGCGCCTACAGCACCGGGGGCGACTACACCCTGCTGGGCCAATACCCGATTCAGGACTGGGGCATGACCGCCTCCTCCGTCTTCAACTTGGGCTTCTTTGCCGGCACCCACCTGACAGCGGTTACCCAGGGAGACATTTACCTCGATAACTTCCGCATCTATGGCACCCCCGCCGCATTCAGCAACCACATCGGGTATGTGGAACTGGAATACAACCGCGACTACGAATTCCCGGACTCGACGGTCGGTGAGCGCGGAAACTGGTTCAAATTCGATGTGACCTCCTCCCTGTTCGTGGATTCCGTAATGATTGCCTCCCCCGCAGGGGATGTGACCAATATCCCGATCGATGAAGTTCTGGGCGGCACCAATTACTGGTACATTGAATATAAAGAGCCGTTTCCCACCCCTTGGAACCCGGTGAACGACGACGACTGGATGGTCACCGCCGCATTTGAAAACGGCACGATCCGGTCCACCACGATTCCTTTCACCAAGGCCAATGGATCAGCGATCCCCGTCATCAACAAACAGCCGCTCTTTACCTCGCAGGGTGGACTGGACGGGTTTGTTACCAACGCATCCATGCTGAATGTTTCGTTCAATACGGCCGATCCCAACGCTCTGTTTGTAAGCATCGATGAATATCCCGACAACGACGATGGTGAGATCCGCTTCTATGCCGACAGCACGGCCACGGATGTGCTGGGCGTCATTCCTGCAGTCCACGGCCCGCTCTCGACCACCAGCGACACCATCCCCGTCATCCAGGGCACCAACTGGTGGCTGCTCACCCACAGCTGGGGCCGTTCCGATACCAATGCCGACGGCATCCCCTTCGTGGTGGTGAAGCAAACCGAAAGCGATGTCATCTTCATCATTACTGCCGATGCCGACTCCGACAACATGGACGACAGCTGGGAAATCCAGTTCTTCGGCAGCACCAACGCCGTCAACGGCGGCGCGTACGACGACTTTGATATGGACGGCATGGTCAACCTGTATGAATTCATTTCCGGCTCCAACCCGACCAACGGCGGCTCGGTTTTCAGAGTGGATCAGGCCCTGCCGGTGCCCGCCGGATTCGTCGTTAACTGGAACTCCGTCGCCGGCCGCCAATACGGCATCTACTGGACCACCAACCTGATATCCGGCTTCCAAATGCTGGCCACCGGCCTGCTCTACCCAGTCAACAGCTACACCGACACCGTCCACACCGCCGAAGACGGCGGCTTCTATTCCATCGACGTGCAGTTGGATAACTAGGAGTTGGAAATGAAAAAATGGATAATCGGGAGTCTATTGATGGTGGGTGTTGTGACGATTCAAGCCGCCGTCACGGTTTCGAACCTGAACGTGGCACAGCGCGAAGGCAGCAAGCTGGTGGATATATTTTATGATATTGCGAGCGATGCAACCAATGTCGTGACGATTTCCGTCGCCATCACCAATGGAGCCGCGGGGGTTAATGCTGGGAGTCTTTCAGGAGACGTGGGTGCCGGAATTGCGACCGGAAGTCTGAAACAAATTATTTGGGATTCGGGCGCAGACTGGGCCGAAAATATAGCCCCACTGGCATTCACGGTTTCTGCAGATGATGGAATGGAGAGCAGTTTCGCCGTTGCCCCGGTTGCCAAGACAGGGCAGACCACCAGCTATCGTATAGCGGATGATGGTGATTTAGAAGCCGGCCTTGCGTGGCCCAGCCCACGATTCACGGATAACACCGACGGCACAGTGGCCGACAACCTGACGGGGCTGGAATGGGTTTTGGCACCGCATTCGGTAATCGGGAACGGAAGCGTTTTAAATTGGAATGCCTCCATTGATTTTTGCAAAAATTTAACCTATGCCAGCCATACGGACTGGCGCTTGCCAACACGCAGGGAGCTGGCCAGCCTGCTGGATTACGGCGAGCAAAATCCGGCCTTGTCGGCGGGACATCCTTTTTCCGGAATACTGAACAACCTGTATTGGTCGAGTACGGCTGAATCAGCCTCGTCTCCCGCTGGCTACTACATGTGGGCTGTGGATATGGGGCTGGGCAGTGTGGACCGTATCCATAAATCGCTGACACATTATGTCTGGCCCGTACGAAGCGGGTCGGGTAATGGGCCTGCACCGGTTTCGAAAACAGGACAGACCACGAGCTTCAGGTCGAGCGATGATGGAAATCTTCAGTCTGGAGAATCATGGCCCAGTCCTCGATTTATTGATCGGGGGGATGGAACCGTTACTGACCGCCTGACTGGATTGGAGTGGGTTAAAGAGCATGGAAGCATCCCGCTGAATACATCCAAGCCATGGACTGCCGCGGTTGATTTTTGTGATACGCTCACATATGCGAATCACTCCGACTGGCGCCTGCCAAGCATTAAGGAATTAGAGAGCCTTATGAATTATGGCGCTGGAGCCTGGGGCAATAACCCTTACGAGTGGTTCAACAGTAGTGAAACCCCGTTCAGCATCTATATTGATAAGTTTTGGTCGAGCACAACCGCGGCGGATAGTACAGGAAATGCATGGTGGTTGAATGTAGACAGAGGCAAGGTAGGGGAGCTTTCAAAGGGGGCCTATGGCTTGATTTGGCCCGTACGGGACGGGTCGGAGGCCCCGTCCGCCGCAACCGTCGACTCCTCCACCGATTCCCGCACCTATTCGTTAACGGTGGCTTCAGCCTATGGAAGTCCGGTTCCAGGCGCTGGAACGTATTCAAACTATGCATGGCGTTCCAGTGTTACCGGATTCGTTGACGGCGTTGTCTCCATGGGCGGAACCAACTACACCTGCTCCGGATGGAATGGCGTGGGCATCGCTCCAATTCTTGGAGGCGGTACCAACACCGGGCCGATTGTTTTGACGTCCGTATCGTCCTCCATCGACTGGAAGTGGATCGTTGATACCGACTCCGACCGGATGCCGGACGAATGGGAGCTGCAATATTTCGGAAGTACGACCGGTGCCGTGGCGACGTTGGATAACGATGGCGATGGCTACAATGCGTGGCAGGAATATATTCTCGGCAGCAACCCGACCAACAGCGGATCGAGCTTCCTCTTTACGCCGAGCCCTGCGCAGCCGACCAATTCCGCGTTCAGTGTCGATTTCAGCACCGTCACCGGGCGCCTCTACACGGTCGAATGCACGGATGATCTGGCGAGCGGCAACTGGCAGGTGCTCACCAACTTTATCGGCGACGGTTCGGCCGCCCAGCTTATCGATCCGACCGCCCTCCCGAGCTGCTTCTACCACGTACGGATCGATTGGGTGCAATAGCGCAATCAGATCAGTTCCGAAAGCTTCCAGACCACCTGACCGACACCCTTGTTGATGTAAAGGCCGATCTGGGCGATTAGCTCCCATGCGAAAGCGATTTGGGCAATCGCGTAGCCCGCGACGGTGACCTGGCTGAGGCTGAAGAGGCCGATACCGAACTGGGATATGCTGATCAGACCGATGCCGAACTGACCGATGGCAATGACGCCCCAGGCAGGAACCGGCTGGCGGTTCGCAGTACGGCAACGCAACCTCCGTCTATGCGTTTACGAGGTGGCCGACTTCGAATCCGGCATCTTCGATCATCTGCTTGTCGGCATTGAAGTCCTGCCCACCGGTGGTGAGGTACCCGTTGGTAAACATGGAGTTGGCCGGGTAGAGCGACAGCGGCTGCAGGTTGCGCAGGCAGGTTTCGCGGCCGCCGGCAATGCGGACTTCGGCATAGGTCAGCACAAAGCGGAACATGGCCAGCGTACGCAGGCAGTCGTTCGGTGTTACGCGCTCATGATCTTCCAAATCGGTGCCTTCGCGCGGATCGAGGAAGTTGATCGGCGCGGAGTCGGTCTTGAGCTCCTTGAGCGACATCGCCAGATCGACGCGATCTTCGAGGCTTTCGCCCATTCCGATCAATCCGCCGCAACACAGATCGAGGCCCACCTTTTTAACGGTCCTGGCCGTTTCGACCCGATCCTCAAATTTGTGTGTGGAGCAGATCGAGGAATAAAAGTTGGCCGAGGTTTCAAGATTGTGGTTAAAGCGATCGACCCCGGAATCCTTGAGGCGCTGCGCCTTGTCTTCGGTCAGAAAACCCATGGAGGCACACAGTTCGAGCTGCGGATTCTGCTCCTTGATACGTGTAGCGGCCTCGGTAATGATTTTCATCTCGTTTTCAGAAGGCGCGCGTGAACTGGTAACGACGCAGTAACGCAGAGCCTCCATATCCATCGCGTCCTTGGCGCCCGCCACAATTTCATCGGCCGACTGCATTTCATATTCTTCGACCTCGGCGGAAGAGGTTTTGGACTGGCTGCAGAATGAACAATCTTCGGGACAGACGCCGCTTTTGGCGTTTTTCAGTACGTGGAGGCTGACCTTCTTGCCAAAGAAGTTTTTGCGGATGAGGTACGATGCCTGTAGTACATCCAGCAGTTCGTCGTCGGACGAGTTGAGTACCGCCAACGCTTCCTCACGGGTAATCGGCTCGCCACCATTCAAAATTCTGTTCGCCAATGCTTTCCAGTCCATGGAACTTCTCCTAAATGAAAATGAGCGGCGGATACTATCGCCCGGCCTTTAGGATGTAAACAACGACTGGATCTAAATTTAGAGGCTTCCAGCCACCCGCTCGAGCTCGGCGCAAACCGCCTCTTCGAGGGCCGGAAGTGTGGTGGCTGCGATAGCGGAACGATAGTCTTCGATGTTCTTTGCACCCATGCAAATGGTATGCGCACCGGGATGATCAAGAATCCAGCGGATGGCGACCTGCGCCATAGTCATGCCCTCCGGCAGACCATCGGCCAGCACGGAAAAGCGGCTAAAATCCTCGCCTTTGCACCAGTTCGACCGGTTGTCGTCGGAACGAAACTTCGGTTTTTGGTTGAAATATTTTCCGCTCAGCCGCCCCTGGGCCATCACGCCGCGCAATTGTGTTCCGAGATTGTTTTCCTGCGCGAGCTTCCAAACCTGCGCCTGTTCGTCGAGTAGATTGGTGGCAAACTGGACAATCTCAACGGCCTCGAGCTCAACCATCTTTTCCAATAACTGGAAATTATTGGTCGAAATTCCGTAGGAACGGATCTTGCCCTGCGCCTTGGCGGCTTCGAGCACATTGCGGCCGGCCTCGATATTTTCCACCTCCGGCTCGCAGTGGTAGAGGTAGATGTCGATAAAGTCGGTTTCCAATCTTTTCAGCGAGCCTTCGAGACTCGGCATGATGGTTTCCGGGCTGGAGTCGTCCTCGCGTGTGTTGTTTTCTCTCACCCGATAGCCAAACTTTGTGGAAACAACCCATTGATCACGCCGATCTTTAAGCGCCGCTCCCACACGCCGTTCCGATTCACCCGCGCTGTATTGCTCTGCCGTGTCGATGGCATTCACACCAAGGTCGCCCAGCTCGTGGATCATGCGGATTACGTTTTCCTTGCCGGGATCGGGATGACCATCCGGTTTGCCATCAAAAAAGAGAGGGCCGCCCAACTGCCAGGCACCGATAGTGACTGGACTGACTTCGATTTTAGTTTTACCAAGTGGATTTAGTTTCATAGAAATTTTTTTAGTCGATTCGTGGATGCCATCACGCTTCACGCCTCAATCGTCACGCTTTTTACCATACGGTTTTGATCGAACCCCCGTCAATCGCGATGGTTTGGCCGGTGATGTAGCTCGCCGCATCGGAAAGCAGAAAGGCTCCCATCCGGCCAAATTCTTCGGTCGTTCCATAGCGCCGCAGCGGGATGCCCTGCTCGTTGGCGGCTTTAATTTCCGCCGCCGAAATCCCCTGAGCAGCAGCATTGATCTGATCCAGCGAGCGAACGCGATCCGTATCGATCCGCCCCGGCATCAGATTGTTAACCCGAATATTTTCAGGCGCAAGCTGCTGCGACAGGCTTTTGGCCAGGCTCGTTACCCCCGAACGCATCACGTTCGAAAGCAGCAGAAAGTCGATCGGTTCTTTGACTGAACTTGACGTAATGGTGAGAATGGAGCCGCCGCCTTCTTGCCGCATAAAAGGAAGCACGGCGCGGATCATACGCACAGCACTCATCAGCGTCAGTTCGAAAGCGGCCTGCCATTCTGTATCCCCAAAAGAATCGAATGTTCCGGCGGGAGGGCCTCCGGCATTGACCACCAGTATTTCAACACCACCAAAAGCTTCGGTGGTATTTTCCACCCATTGGGAAATGGAATCGGGGCTTGCGGCATCAAGTACGTTGGCCAGCACCTCGGCCCCGGTCTCATCGGCCAGTGCTTCCGCGGCATCAAACACCTCGGGTTCGGTGCGGCTGCCGATCGAAACCAGCGCACCTTCGCGTGCCAGTTCGCGGGCAATGCCCAAGCCCAAGCCTTTACTGGAAGCCGCCACCATGGCCACTTTACCGCGTAATCCCAGATCCATGTTTCACCTATTCATATTTGCCCTGCATCCAGTTGGCAATGGCGTGCAGCTCTTCGGCGGAATACTCGCCATTGAGCTTAACAAAGGTCGCGCCGTTAACAAACTCGATGAATGGATCGTCAAGTTCCAGACATCCGCAGGGTCCCTTGGCACTCTTGATCAATTCTTCCGGTGTTCTTCTCATAACAAACTCTCCTGTCTTTAATAAGGACCACTTTAGTCAGGTTTGTTGTTTTGTCAAAACCGTATCGTTTCGGGCCGCAAACCACGTACTATTTCAGATTGGCGAAGGAGACATGCTTAATTTTTGCTGCCGCACAGGCATCCATCACCTTTATAATATGCGCATAGTCCACCCGGTCTGCCGGATGGACATACACCGCAATCCCGCTCAAGGACTGATCTGCAGAAGCCTTTAAAGCAGCAAGGTGCCGAGCGAGATTTTTCATTGAGTCAAAGCGCATACCTTCAATATAGACCTCCCCGCCTTCCGCGATTTCGACGAAAACTTCGAGCGGGAATTCGCTCAATGCTCCTCCTTCGGATGGCAGCGTGATTGAAAAATTGACCTCGGTCTTAAGGATCGAAGTGGTCGACATAAAATAGAACAGCAGCAGAAAAACCACATCAATCAGTGGGGTAATGTTCATTTCCACCCGTTTCTTCATCATGTTTTCCAGTAACTCCACCGCACCATCCTTCTATTTA
This sequence comes from uncultured Verrucomicrobiota bacterium, assembly GCA_964639125.1. Taxonomy (GTDB): domain Bacteria; phylum Verrucomicrobiota; class Kiritimatiellia; order Kiritimatiellales; family Pontiellaceae; genus Pontiella. Next base: position 26,172 of record CAZWZW010000011.1, on the reverse strand, counting down.
TGGAATTTTCCGTCCGAGCTGAGTTTATATTCATTTTTCTGCATTGCGCCAATTCCACAAGTTGGCGAAAGTAGCGTCCATGTGTGAAAACTGGATACAGACCAAGCTTGATGAAGTAAAGACGCAGGGCCTCGAACGGATGGCCCGCGTCTACCCTGTGGCGGGAGGCATCATTAAAATCGATGGGAAAGAAGTGCTCAACTTTTCGAGCAATGACTATCTCGACCTTGCCCGACACCCCCACGTGATTGATCGATCCAAGGAGGCGCTGGATCAATATGGCGTGGGCACAGCCTCTTCACGGCTGGTAACCGGAACCCTGCCGATCCACGAAGATCTGGAAACTCGCCTGGCCAAGGAAAAAGGACATGACTCGGCCCTGATCTTTGGTTCGGGCTACATGGCCAACGCGGGCACCATCCCCGTGCTTGTCGGCCGCGACGACATCGTTTTTGCCGACAAGCTCGTACATGCGAGCATGATCGACGCCTGCAAGCTCTCCGGCGCTAAACTCGTCCGTTTTGCCCACAATGATGCGGCCGCGCTGGAAAAGCGACTGGAGCAATCTGCGGAAACCGCTTGCCGCAAACTGATCATCACCGAATCCGTTTTCAGCATGGATGGCGATATTGCCCCGCTCACAGAGATGGCCGCACTGGCCGAAAAGCATGAGGCCATGCTGATGGTCGATGAGGCGCACGCCTGTGGCACCTTCGGCCCGCACGGAGCGGGATTGATCCGCGAACTCGGACTGGAAAACAGCGTTACCGTATCGATGGGAACCATGAGCAAGGCCATGGCGGGCTACGGCGGTTTTGTGGCCTGCTCCGAAAACCTACGCAAACTACTGGTCAACTCGGCGCGCGCCTTTATCTACACAACCGCACCGCCGCCCGCCGTCATCGGCGCCGCACTCGGCGCAATGGACGTGCTGGAAGCATCCCCTAAGCTCGGGAATATTTTGCAGGCAAATGCCGCCTATTTCCGGTCGTTGCTCCACGAAGGGGAACTCGACACGCTACAGAGCCAGAGCCAAATCATTCCGATCGTCATTGGTGATAACGAAAAGGCCGTCTCCATTTCGAAAAAACTGCGCGAGCAGGGGATCATTGCTGCTGCCATCCGCCCGCCAACGGTCCCCGAAGGCTCTGCCCGCCTGCGTATCTCCATTACCCTCGCCCACCTCGTCGACGACCTCGAACGCGCGGCAAAACAGATTATCAAGACCGTACAAGGAGAATTGTAGACAGGATTAACAGGAGCGACAGGAAGGAGACTCGACATGGAGTACGAGCAGCTAACTGAAACAATAATTGGATGTGCTTATAAAGTGTACAAAACACTCGGGTTTGGATTTTTAGAGTCCGTATACGCAAAATGCCTTCTTATTGAATTGGAGGAAGCAGGACTCAAGGCCCAGTCACAAGTTCCTATTAATGTCAATTATGCCGACCAATGCGTTGGATCTTTCTTTGCAGACATCCTAGTTGAAGACACCATTATTCTGGAGTTAAAGTCCGTTTCGAAAATCGTTATAGCGCACGAGGTCCAACTGGTTAATTATCTCGCGGCGACAGAAAAACCTGCCGGTCTAATTCTAAACTTTTCCGGACGCGGGGTTGAGGTGAAACGAAAAGTACGAAGCCTTTCCTCAAAAACAAATCCTGTTCATCCTGTAAATCCTGTCAAAAAATGAATCCGACTGTATTGATTATTTCCGGGTGGGCGCACGGGTTGGATGCCATCAAGCCGATGGGAGACAAACTGGAAGATCGCTTCAATGTCCAGCTCATGACTGGAAATCAGGTATTGAAAGAGCAGTCGATTCCCGATGCGGACTTCATTGTGACCGGCTCCATGGGCGGACTGCTCGCCATGGAGCTACTACCCGAAAGCTGCAAAAAGCTGGTGCTTATTTCTTCAACAGCCCGATTTTGTTCGGACGAGGGCTATCCCTGCGGCACGCACGAAAAGATTCTCAAACGCATGATTCTGCAACTCAAACGCAATCCCGATGCAGTGCTGGAAGAGTTTTTCAAGAATGTGCATTTCCCGCACAAAGAAAGTAGACGGAGCATCCTGCTCCGTTCAGATCGCATGACCGGCTCTTCACCCTCAACGGAGCAGGATGCTCCGTCTACATTGGCCGACCTCGTGGCCGGGCTGGAATATTTGCTGGCGTCCGATGTCCGGAAGATTATTCCAAACATTGGAATTCCCGTTCTGCTGCTGCATGGCGCCGACGACCGTATCATCCCCGCAGCCGCTGCCAGCTGGCTTCACACCCACCTGCCCGACAGCCGATTGAAAATTTTCGAAAATGACGGGCATGCCCTGCCCGCCCACCATTTCACCGACATAATGAACGAAATCTCGCGGTTCCTGTAGTTGCATTGCCAAACGAAATGGCGCACTCTCCCCCGCTGAAATCAGGAAGATTCTATGATTGGAAAACGTTTTTCTGCCGCAGCCGAAACCTATGATCGCCACGCCCGCCCCCAACTGGCGCTGGCCCAGTCGGTAATTTCTGTTTTGCCGGAAATGTACCCGGAGCAGATTCTCGAGCTGGGGTCCGGTACTGGTCAACTAACCCGCCTGCTGACAGATCGATTCCCCGAGGTGCTGATTGATGCGGTCGATGTGGCTGAAAAGATGATTGAACACAGCCGCATCAAATTTAAGCGGTTTGAGCAAATCAACTGGATTGTGGGCGACGCGCAAACCTACTGGGGCGGTGACCGCTATCCACTCATCGTCTCCAGCTCGGCATTACATTGGGTTTCCGACCTTCGGGAAACCTGCGAAAATATTTTCCAATGCCTCGAACCCGGAGGAACCTTCGCGCTGGGCATGATGCTGCAAGGAACGCTTAAGGAGCTGCATGAACAACGGGAAGCAATTGCTCCCGAAAAAACTCCATTGCTCACCCTGCCGACCTATGAAGAAACCAAGGCGTGCCTTCAGACGGCTGGTTTTCGAATTGAACGGCGCAAGCACAGTGAAGAGGAAATTGTTTACGACGATGCAAAAACTTTTTTGAAAGCCATTCATGAGCAGGGCGTGACCGGCGGAAAAGTCAGCGTCGGGAACGCCCCCCTCACGCGCACCGAATTGAGTCAACTCGTTGCCGACTATCAGGAAAACTATGCCTCCGCCGGCGGCGTCTATGCCACCTACGAAACCGCTACGTTCTTGCTGACCAAGTAGTTTTCGGGCATGGTGTGCCAATTATGAATGGACTATTTGTTACAGGCACCGACACCGATATCGGGAAAACCGCGCTTAGCGCACTATTGCTTGCCGAACTGCATCGGCGCAACATTAACGCCGCCCCCATGAAACCGGCCCAGACGGGTTGCGAGGGAAGCGTGCCAGATCTCGATTACAGCCTATCCATGGCCTCAATGGACGTGGATGAAGCAACCTACAAAAATATGTCGCCCTACCAGTTTGAGCCGGCATGCTCTCCGCACCTCGTCGCGGAAATGGCCGGAACGGAAATCGATATTGCCGAAATGGTGATTGCGGCGCGGACGCTGGCCTCGGAGTATGAGTTTGTGATTGCCGAGGGAGCCGGAGGGGTGGTTGTTCCGCTCAACCGCCACGAAACGATGCTCGACCTGATGCAGGCTTTGAAGCTCCCGGTTCTCATTGCCGCGCGGCCCGGCCTTGGAACCATCAACCACACCCTGCTCTCCATCCGAGCCTTGCGGTCCGACGGCCTTGATATTACAGGTGTTGTTTTCGTGGCGAGCACCGATAAGGAGTTCAGCTTTATCGAAGAAGACAACGGCACCACTATCGAGCAGTTCGGAAAGGTTCCCGTCCTCGGAACCATCCCCTACTGCGCGCAACTCGCCGAATCCCAACCCAACTACAACGACCTCCCGATCCCGGTCGTCGCCGAGGTCGAAAAAATCGTGAATCAGCTGGGAATTTGAAGCCTTTGAGGGAAACGCCACTCGCGGCTTCCAAATAACTTTTCTTCAAAAAACACCCACAATCCCTTGCAATCGCAAAATCGCTATGTTTGGGTGACCCCATATTTCACATAACAAATCCTACAGAAGAAGCTCCCTTGGAGACCCGGTCTGAAAGGATAATCTTCCCCTGAACCACGGCACTTTGTCCGCTGGAACGGAAGAGGACATCACGGATCACAAAGCGAGGCGTTTTGCACGATACATTGGAAGTTAAGCTATGCCGGCCCGAACCCGTTGACGGCCCTGAAGTACACCGTCTGGTTGAATCAAGCCCGCCCCTGGATCCGAACTCCGTCTATTGCAACCTGCTTCAGTGCACGCATTTTGACGGCACGTCGATTTGCGCAAAACTGGACGGCCAGCTGGTCGGCTTTGTTTCCGGCTACATCATACCAACCCGCCCCGACACCTTGTTCATCTGGCAGGTCGTAGTGGCGGAGCGTGCTCGCGGTCAGGGTCTGGCAGGCAAGATGCTCGACGCATTGCTGGGGCGCTCCGAATGCGGGGAAGTCGATTATATAGAAACCACGATCACCCCGTCGAACACGGCGTCCCAGGCGCTGTTCAAAAAGTTCGCCGCAACGCACGGAGCCAAGCCATCCATTACGGAAGGGTTCGATAGGGAGCTCCATTTCCAAGGCCACCACGAATCGGAAGAGTTATGGCGCATCGGCCCCTTCCCGAATACTAAATAGAGGTTGTTCACATGAAGATATTTGACGAAATAGAATCCGAAGTTCAGAGCTATGCCCGCAATTTCCCGAGGATATTCGACCGGGCCAAGGGCGAGTTTGTTTATGATACGGAAGGCAATGAATATCTGGACTTCCTCGCTGGCGCCGGCTCGCTGAACTACGGGCACAACAATGAGATCATGAAGCAACGGTTGCTGGCATACATCGAACACGACGGGATCTCCCACAGTCTCGACCTGCATACGGACGCCAAGCGCGAATTCCTGGAAACCTTCCAAGAAAAAATCCTGAAGCCGCGCGGACTCGACTATATGGTGATGTTCACCGGCCCGACCGGAACCAACGCCGTCGAGGCGGCCTTGAAGGCGGCGCGCAACTATACGGGACGAAGCAATATTATTTCATTCACCAATGGATTCCATGGCGTAACCATGGGATCGCTGGCGGCTACGGGCAACTCGCACCACCGCGGTGCCGCGGGCGTTTCCCTCTCCGGCACTTCACGCATGCCCTACGACGGCTACATGGGCGACGATGTCGACACCATCGAATATCTCGACAAGGTGCTTTCCGACTCTAGCAGCGGCATCGACGCACCGGCGGCGGCCATCGTCGAAACAATCCAGGGCGAAGGCGGCATCAATATATGCAGCATGGAATGGCTCCAGAATCTGCAAGCGGTCTGCAAGAAACACGACATGCTGCTGATTGTCGACGACATCCAGGCCGGCAACGGCCGTTCCGGAAACTTTTTCAGCTTTGAGCCAGCGGACATCCAGCCCGATATTGTTACGCTTTCAAAATCGATCAGCGGCTACGGCCTGCCTTTCGCGCTGGTATTGATCCGTCCGGAATTCGACCAGTGGAAACCCGGCGAGCACAACGGAACCTTCCGCGGCAACAATATGGCCTTTGTCACGGCGAAGGCGGCCATCGATGAGTACTGGAGCGACGACCGGTTTGAAAAAGAGGTGCGGCGCAAAGGAAACTATATCGAGCAAAGGCTGAGCGCGATTGTCGACGAGTATGGCGAGGGGAATTTCACGACCCGCGGGCGCGGTATGTTCCAAGGCATCAACTGTGTCAATGGCGACATTGCCGGCCAGATCACCCATGCGGCCTTCACACAGGGACTGGTTATTGAAACCAGCGGTGCGGACGACCAGGTGATCAAGCTACTCTGCCCGTTGACGATCAAGGATGAAAACCTGGCCAAAGGCATTGATATCGTTGAGGCTGCGGTGAAACTGGTCTGCAAACGCGTCGATGAAATCCCCGAAGAATCCGATTATTTCGATGACGTGATTCTCGAGAAAAACAACGAAAAAACCGAGGAGCCAACATGATCGTCAGACAACTTCAAGAAGCCGAAAAAACCGGACGGAGAATCGTATCGCCCGATGGCAACTGGGAAAGTACCCGCCTTTTGCTTAAGGGCGACAACATGGGCTTTTCATTCCATATCACCACCATCTACAAAGGGGCGGACTTTAGGCTACACTATCAAAACCATCTGGAGTCCGTGTACTGTATTTCGGGCAAGGGCGAGGTGGAAACCCTCGCCGATGGGAAGAAGTATCCCATTACGCCCGGCATGCTCTACAACCTTGACCAAAACGACGAACACATGCTGAGGGCATTCGAAGAGATGCAGATGGCCTGCGTGTTTAACCCACCGCTCCACGGGACCGAGGTTCACAACGCCGCAGGCTCCTACGAGCTGGAAGCGGAACCGATCCTGGACTAGCCTCGTCGAAACACGTAGCAGGACAAGCCTATGGTTTTTAGTTTTACGCTGTTTCTCACGCTGTTCGCCCTCATCGGTCTCAGCTCCGCGCTCCACAGCCGGGGAACGAAAAAGGACTACTATCTAGCCAGCAGCTCCGTCGCTCCGTCGTTGGTCGGTCTTTCTGCCGTGGCCACCAACAACAGCGGATATATGTTCATCGGAGTGATCGGCTACACCTACGCCACCGGCCTGGCCTCCATCTGGCTGATGATCGGATGGATCGCCGGCGACATGCTGATTTCATCCGTTACCCACGCACGTCTTCGCAAGGCGACGGCCCACACCGGCGAGGTCAGCTTCGCCGGTGTGCTGAGCAAATGGAACGGGAAACCGAACCTCCTGCTGCAACGCGTTTCGGCGGTCATTACGCTTGTTTTCCTGCTGGCCTATTCCAGCGCGCAACTGGTTGCCGGCGGCAAGGCGCTGCATGTCCTGTTTGGCTGGCACCAATGGGCTGGCGCCGTGATCGGAGCCATCCTGGTCATGGTCTATTGTCTGGCCGGCGGCATCCGCGCCTCCATCTGGACCGACGCCGCGCAATCGCTCGTCATGATCGTCGCCATGGGGGTGTTGCTCGTTGTTTCCTCGTCGTCGTTCGGTGGCATCCACTCCGCCATCGCCGAAATGAGCAAGGTGGATGGATTTCTCGACCTCTTCCCAAAAGACCTGGTGGTGCCCGGCATTCTGGGCGGAATCCTCTTTGCCGTCAGCTGGGGCTTCGCGGGGCTTTCCGTGATTGGACAACCCCACATCATGATCCGCTTCATGGCGCTCGACGGAGCGGCCAAGATGCATCGCGCGCGCCTGTGGTACTACATCTGGTTCATCGCCTTCTATGCCATGACGACGGCGGTTGGACTGCTTGCCCGCATCCACCTCGCTGATCCGGGCACCTTCGACGCGGAACTCGCGCTGCCGATGATGGCGATGGATCTCCTCCCCCCGTTTCTGGTGGGTCTGGTTCTCGCCGGCATATTCGCCGCCACTATGTCGACCGCCGACTCCCTGATCCTGAGCTGCTCCTCCGCCTTGACCCACGACCTGCTCCCGCAAAACATCGAAAATACCCGCCTGCTCAAAACCGGAACCGGCTTGATTTCCGCCCTGGCCCTGGGCTGGGCGCTATTCAACAAGCAGAGTGTTTTCAGCTTGGTCATCATGGCCTGGTCGGGGCTCGCCAGTGCGTTCGCTCCACTCCTGATTTTCCTCTGCTTTGGAAGAAAGCCAGGGCAACGGATTAGCCTGGCCGCCATGTTTGCAGGACTCGGAGTGGCCATGCTCTGGCGGTATCTGGGATGGCAAACGGCGATCTACGAAGGCATGCCCGGCATCCTGGCCGGGCTGTTCGTGCTTTCCGTACCGCTATTGTTAAAATCGTTCTTGCGCAAACCGGACAAACCACGCTAACTATCGGGCTACATAACCCCGTGGTTTCTCTTTTTACAACGGATCTATCATGAATAAAATATTCCACCCCTACACGCCGTTTTCGGCGATTGAAAAAGGTTTCTTGAACATGGTGCGTGGCGAAGGGATTTATCTTTTCGACGACCAGGGGAACAAGTATGTCGACATTGTTTCAAGCTGGTGGGCGTGCGCACTGGGGCATAGTCATCCAAAAGTGGTCCGGGCGATCCAGCAACAGGCCGGGGTGTTGCAACACAGCATTACCGGAAGCCTGACGCACCCCAACGTATTGGAACTGGCCGACCGGCTCGCCAGCCTGATGCCGACGCCCGACCGCCATTCGGTCTTCGCCAGCGATGGCTGCAGCGCGGTGGAGGCATCTCTGAAGATTGCCGTACAGTATTGGTACAACCAAGGCCGCCCCGAGAAGAACTGGCTCATCGGAATGGATCAAGGCTACCATGGCGATTCGCTCGGTGCACTTGCGGTGGGTTTTGTGGATGATTTCCACAAGCCGTTTGAACGCACGGTATCGCATCCGGCCAAGCTGCCCTTCCCCTACCCATCCGAAAATGATCCCGATGGCTTTCTTCCCAGCCAGGCGGTGATTGAACAACACAAAGACAAGCTGGCCGCCGTGATTGTCGAGCCGCTCTGCCTCGGTTCGGCGGGCATGAAAATCTATTCTGCGGGCTATCTGAAAAAACTGGCCGACTGCTGCGCAGCCAACGATGTTCTACTGATCATTGACGAAGTGGCGATGGGATTCGGTCGTACCGGGAAACGCTTTGCGTTCAACCATGCGGACATCGATCCCGATATGGTTTGTGTGGGTAAAGCACTGACCGCGGGCTACATGCCGCTGAGCGCCTGCATCGTGAAAGATAAAATATACAACACGTTTACTGACGAAGGTGAAAAGGACTGCACCTTCTACCACGGCAACACCTATGCCGGGCACCCGATCGGCTGTGCCGCCGCGCTGGCGGCTCTTGAGGTCTACGAGGCCGAAGGCACCATTGAACGCGGCGCCGAAATGGCCGAAAAGATGAAGCAGTGGATGCAGCCGATGGCCGAACTCGACTGCGTCGAGGAGTTGCGCTTCCTCGGCATGATTGGCGTGGTGCAGCTAAAGCCGGAAACCAAGCCGTTGATCGTCAGGATCAAAGAGTCCCTCTTTGAGCAGGGCTATCTTTTCCGTCCGCTCGGCACGATGTTCTACCTCATGCCCCCGCTCGTCATTACCGACGACGAGCTGAAGGGAGCAGTTTATGCTCTTCAGCAAACGATCGAGGATTTTTGTTGATGGGATCTGGACGGATCAGCCTAATGGCCTGCATCGCGCTGGCTGCAACCACACAGGCTTTTACGAACACCCCATCTATTCTTGTCAACTCGCAGGGGTTGGCACAAAACGACCTCTCGATCCGCGGCGGAAGCTATATGGGATCGGGGATTTCGATCAATGGGCTAAACCTGAAGGTCCCCTATTCCGCGCACCTTAACGCTGAGCTTCCCCTTCCGGCGCATCTGCTCTCCGCTCCCCGGTCGCAAACCGGACTGAATACTGTTTCGGGGCATCTGGTCGGCACAGCGGCCTATGAAACCGTACCGCAGGCGTCCCGCCTGCAAACCGCTGCAAACATCGGAACCAAGGAGCACTACGCAGCCAGTGCGTCCGCGTTCGATTCAGGAATTGGAGGCTTTCTGCAATGGGAACAAGCCCAACGGATTGATTATGCCGCCAACGATCTCAACCGCTTGTCCGGCGGCGCGTATCTACAGCACGTTGTGAACGACTGGCAGATGGACCTGATCGGAGCCCACCAGCAAAAGGAGTTTGGCGCGCAGGGTTATTATGGCATTCCATCCACGGTTTTTGCAAAGGAGCAGACCGAAGACACGCTGCTCTTTTTCGGAGCAACTCGCGGTGAACTGGACGATGCTTTTCTTCGCGCCAGTGCCGCATGGCGGCAGTTTGATAATGAATACCGGATTCCTGTGGATGGATTTAGCAGCGACACCCGCTCGCATCTGAGTACAGCGGCCATCGAAGGACGCACAATGGAAATCCAGGATATTGCTCTAACCTTGCGAAGCGATATTGAGCATGAGCAGATTGATGGCACTATCGGCCAACATGATCGCACGCGGGGAGCCCTATTGATTTTGCCCCAACTCAACCGCGAGCGCTTCCGGTTAAAAGCAGGCCTGAATGCCGTCTTTCAAACCTCGGAATCGGCCGAGTGGTTGCCGCAAGCAGGGATCGACTGGTTCGTGACCGATAACAGCACACTCTACGCAACCTATTCCGAAAACATTCAGCAACCTGATTTCCAGATGCTCTTCTATTCCGATCCCTACCACACCAACAACCCGGCACTGCAGTTGCAACGGTCGAAAAACACGGAACTGGGCTTTCGGCAGTTTGTATCGGCCAATCTTGATTGGCATACGGCCGCATTTTATCGCCGGCAGGAAAACGCATCGGACTGGATGCCAAGTGGCGTGGCAACCGACCTTGGCTCCCTGCATGTGGCCGGAGTGGAATCGAGCATTAACTTCTATCCTTCGGATAAATTGGATCTAAATGTATTCTACCAATGGCTCGAAAAACATAGCGACAGGCCTGCCGGACTCTACGAACTCGACTATCCCGAGCATCTGCTCCGTTTTTCCGGACATTGGAAACCCCGCCGTGATTTTACTCTATTTGCTGCGCAAACCCTGCGCTACCAAACAGAAAACAAAGCCCGCACCAGCAGCGACTTTGGACCCAATGCATCCCTTGGCTTGCATTGGGTTCCGCGCTTCGCCAATAATGTGCGCTTTTCGTTTCTGGTGGACAATGTGTGGGGCACAAACTTCCAGCCGATTCCCGGCCTGAAGCCGCGCCCCACTTCCGTTTTCTCTGGAATCACTGTTGCTTGGTGAGATAATGATTTTTACCCACGCTCGCTTCGCTAAAGCCGCAAAGACACTAAAACTGTCGTAATCTTTGCGCCCTTGGCGCCTTTGCGTGATAAATGGAGTTATATATAATGAGTTTTGAAAAAGGATCGTTGAGTTTCCGTATGTTTTTCGCATCGCGCGATTTTGTTGAGGATGATGTAGACAAATTTGGCGCCGCAGCTTTTCCGCCGCTGAACAGTCTGGCCGAAGAAGAAATTCATGGCTGGGTCGCGAGCCGCCACCTGCTCGACCGCAACATTACCGAAGAATCCGCCTACCTCGGCGGCTACCTGCGCCTGACGCTGACACAGGCAAAGAAAAAGGTTCCCGCCTCTCTGTTGGCCGCCGAATGTGCCGTCGAGGAGATGGCTGTGATGGAAGCTGAAGAAAAGCAGTACCTCAACCAGCAGGCACGAAGTGAAATCAAGAAACAAGTCAAAGAACGCTTGCTGCCCGATATGCCGCCGCAGCTCAAGGGCATCGACTTCGTTTTTGATGCGCGATCCCACATGATTTATGCCGCCGCCACCTCTGAAAAACAACTCGATGCCTTTGTGCTCAGCCTGATGCAGACAACGGGAGTATCGGCTCAAGTGGCTGACCCGGAAACCATCGCCGCAAAAACCGAGAGCATCGATGTGCACAACTGGGCGCCCGCCAGTTTTTCCGATGAACTCGAAGACGGGATGGTTGACGGCACCGCCGGCCGCGAGTTTCTGATGTGGCTGTGGTATTGCTCCGAAAAACGCGGCGGGCTGGCCAATATTCCGGATATTGGCGAAATGGCCTACATGGTCGAAGGGCCACTGACTTTCGTTATGGAAGGAAAAGGCGCGCACGAAATTACGCTGAAAAAGGGCGAACCCATGCTCAGCGCCGAGGCGCGCACGGCCCTGATCAGCGGCAAGAAACTGAAAAAAGCCAAGCTGCAGTTTGTCCGTGGCGAAGAGGTGTGGGCCTTCACGTTCGATGCCGATGAATTTATCTTCCGCAGCCTCAAGCTGCCGCAGACCGAAACCTTCGACCGCGTCGGCAAGTTTCAGGAGCGCATGGTTCTTCTGGAAACCTTCCGGCAGGCCTTCTTCCACCTCTACAGCGAATTCGTGAAGGAGCGCAATTCCTCCAAAGAGTGGAAAGAGACCAAGGCGAACATGCGCAAATGGGTGGCCGACCGACCGACTTCGGCATAACTAGGTCAGGTTATAGCGGCCCGGCGCGATAATGTTGTTCGGGTCGAGCGCTTTCTTTAGCTCACAAACCGTCCGCCAAAACGGATCGTCTTCGCTCACGACCTGATGCATCGAGTTGATGCCGACACGGTATGGCGGATAGCCCTGCTCAACATAACGCGCCTCCATTTCCTGGATGCAGGCGTGTGCTGCTTCCGCCTGTTTTTCATCGCGCCGATCAAAGGCCAGGCTGACAACGCCTTCCATCGCCTTTGTATTCATCAGGTTGACCGTAATAGCGGCCTCAAAACCGTGGCGGGCAAACGTGTCGCGCGTATCGGTCACCACTTCGTGCACTGTCGACCCATGCGCCGGAATGATCGGAAGGCAGAAGAGCAGTCCACTATCGGAGTGGTCGGGATCGGGATCGTTTAATCGCCCAAAGTCGCCCGCAGCCCAGTAAACCGCTTTGAGTGATTTGTCGGTGGCCTCGCCCCGCGTAAAGCCATAAACCGGTTCAACAGCTTTGAGCATCATGAGCTGCGTTCGGACGGCGGGAACAAACGAGAGTTTTTCTCCAATCGCCTTTGCCTTTTCAACGAGCGCGTCGTTAAGGAACATGGTTTTGGCAAATCCGCCGACGCTTTTCCTGATCTCTTTTTTGGCCAACTTGAGCTGCTCTTTGGTTCCGAGAATTCCAATCGCGGCACTCCATGGGCCAAAGCCGCCGGATTCGAGCATCGCAACCGCTTTATTGCGGGTGGCCTCGCCTTCCGGCTCGCCAGCCTCAAGCAGCTGTTCGTAAAGCAGGGGGGCCAAAGTGATGTAGGATCGCTCGCGGTTGCCCACGTGGGCAACGGTCAGGAAAATCCCGCGCGTGCGAAGCCGTACGAGGGCATCGATCAAGTGCGGAAGCTTTTCCTCGGAATCGATTTTGATAATGGCCGCCATGCCTTCATCGGGCTTTGGCATGAGATCGATACAAGCGGAAGTGACGATGCCGAAATTGGCCTGCGGAAAGAGTCCATCAAGCGAGGGTCCAATTCCGTGGTGGTAGAGGTTCTTCGTTTTTGCATTTTTGTAGTGCCCAAAACCGGTCTGAATGGTCTCGCCGTTTCCAAGGACCACCTGCATGTTGGAAATGCCGTGAGCGCGGGAATCAAAATAACCCACACCACGATCCATCGCGTTTCCAATCAGGCTCGTATCCGATGTGGAGCCGGTGACATTCAGCATAAGCGGGAGGTCATGCTCTTTAATATGGTCGAGCAGTTGCCGCTGAGTAACGCCGGGTTCAACAATGGCATAATGGTATTGCCCGCTGACCTCGATAATGCGGTTCATGCGGGAGAGATCAACAATGGCGGCGCCATCACGAACGGGCAGGCGCGATCCCATCCCCCATTGCTTGCCGCAACTAATGGGATAGAGCGGAATGTTGTATTGGTTGGCGGTAGAAACAATCTTCTGTACCTCTTCCGTGCAGGAGGGTTTCAGAACCGCCACCACACGCCGGGAAGAAGCGCACACACTGTTCGTGTACTGTTCAATTTCGTGGGGTTCGAAGATCAGCGCATCAGGACCGATGTCCTGTTGCCAGGAACGGATCGCAACGTGTACAGAAGCGGATGCATCCATGATTTTTAACCGGAATGCACCATGGAATCCGAACTGGAGAAGTATCCCAGTGCAGTATGGGCCTGAGGCACCTGAAGAGTAACAATGGTCCCCTCATCAAGCCGACTTTCGAACTGCAAGGTTCCGTGATGTTCCTCAATCACCTTTTTCGTTATGAACAGGCCAAGCCCCGCTCCTTTTTGGATCGTCGCGGTGTCGTCGAACGGCTCAAAAATCCAGCGCAGGCTTTTTGTATCCACGCCACATCCATTGTCCTGCACCTTGATTTCGATATCCGTGCTGCTCATCGAAAAGACCACCGTAATGGTTGGTGCCGATTGCTGGCCGACTGCCTGCACGGCGTTATCGATCAAATTCTGAAAGGCCCGTTTAATTTGCAGACGCTCACCGAGCATCTCATATTGCTCTTCCTGCCCGGCGACCTGCATCGAAAACGATATATCGGAGTGAGCCGCCGCATCGCGGAAACAATCGTTCATGAGCTTAGGAATATTAAGACGCTGCATTTGGGAAAAGTCAAAACGGCCCAATGCGCGCCACGACTCAACCAGTTCAGCACAGCGTTCGACGTTCTTTTCGATCTGGTCGAGATATTCACTCATCTCATCCGAGGTTTCTTCCTGCTTTTCTTTCAGCTCATAATTTAGCAAGTCCATATAGCCACGAATAATCGTCAACGGATTGCGCAAATCGTGAACCAGCTCGGACGAAGCGGCACCAAGAGAGGTTAGCCGGTTGGTTTTTCCAACTTCCCGCCCTAACGACTTCGTCATTTTTTGAAGCTCTTCTTGCGCTTGCTTCTTTCGGCTCTTCAATCTGGAACGATCAACATATTTTTTGATGACCGTCTGAATTTCAGTCGTATCAAAGGGCTTTTGGAGATAGTCGTTGGCACCAAAGCGGATCGCCTTTTGAGCGGTGTCCAGATCGCCGTACCCGGTCAACATGATGATCGAGACATCGGGATCAATTTCGCGGATTTCCTGAAGGCCTTCGATGCCGTTCTTTTCCGGCATGCGAATATCCATGATCACAAGATCCGGCTTATGTTCGCGCAACAATCCAATGCCGCCGTCTACGCGATCGGCAAGTACGACGTCATAGTCATACTTCAGGACCATGCGCAGGCTCTCGCGCGGCCCGCGCTCATCGTCGATCACAAGGATCTTACCCAGCATTTCTTTGGTTTCCACCACCCTCTTCTCCAGTTAGAACGAATAGGAATATGTCACACCCGCTAGGTTGGAATCAATATCATATGATCCCGGAGCTGCAGAACCTGCAGGACTGGTTTTATCTTCAAAAATACTGAACGCATATGAAAGATCCAGCGTATGTCCCCCAACGGCATAGCCAAGACCCAGTCCAATCACATGGCGATCTGTATCAGGCAAAATCGGTGTAATGGTTGTATCAGGGATAGGACTTTCGATGAAGGTATAGCCTGAGCGGAATACCCATCCTTCCGCAAACTGCCAACTCCCGCCGATCGCCGCAGTAATCGTGTCGTCCCAATTATTTACTTGCGGAGGGCCAGGAACACCGGTCACCACCGACTGAACATCGTTAATCGACCAACCCAACCATTCCACAAGCGCCTCAACCTGAGTGGCATCGGTTAGCTGAACGCCATAGCCCACCCCGATAACATCGGGATATTTTATCTTGGTCTCAAAATCACCGCCAAGCGAAAAATCCCCTTTATAATCTATGCTTGCCTGACTGCGATAACGTAGAGCAGCTCGCTGCTTCTCGGTTACCATCCATGTCAGCCCAATATTTCCTCCAATACCCCAACCATCTCCCTCAGCTTTGGCATCATATACCCCGGCCACTGGCGCTGGTGGCGAAGGCAAAAATACCAACGCCTTGAGCGTGAGTTCAGAATAGTAGATATCAGCCCCGATGCCGATGGAAACCGAGTCGTTAATCTTCATTGCAATCATCGGATTGATATCGATCAGAGCAAGCTCCGCATCATAGAGAGTAGGAGGATCAATCGGCGTAGCTGGTGCAGGGAATGCTGTTGCGCCCCAAGAGACACCTTGCCCGTGGGGCGTCGTAATCCCCAGACCCGCCACAATCCCATCGCTGATCGGCATGGAAAGATAAACATTAGGAAGCACAATCCATGGATCGTCCGAAACAATCTGGGTGCCTGGAGGGGCGAGGGAGGGAGAGTAAGTATTTTTCGCCTGCGCAAAGGTTGTGGCCAGCACAACGGAAGCATTCGTCTGCCCAGCGAGGTTAGCCGGGTTGTAGGAGATGGCGGAAGCGTCGTCGACAAACACCGTGTTTGCGCCTGATTTCGCAATGCCTTCGGCGGTTGGCGGTGGATTTCGATAGCCATCTGCACCCGCGTTTCCTGCAATCATTCCCAAGGCCACACAAAGGCCTGCCAGCAGAACAGTATATCTATTTCCTATTTTCATCATCCCAGCTCCTAATAAAAACGTTCAACTAGTATTTTTTACGAGATGGGTAGGTAGCAATTTGTGTGCCATCTGTCACTAGCAATTTATCCAGCCATAGACCTTTAATTCTTGATATATACAACATATTGATGTCTAATTCTGGCTAAAGTGCATAGGCTGGATTGATCATCATGCATCCAACCCTCTGACCGGGATGAATGAAAAGGCGCCTGTCAATATACTTAAAGGGGATAGAGAGTGATTGGTAGGAATAGAGTAGTTATTACCGGGCTGGGTGTGCTCGCGGCCAACGGCATTGGCAAAAATGCCTTTTGGAACTCCCTCCTCGCCGGCGAATCCGGCATCGGACCCATCACTCAATTTGATGCCTCGGAAATCCCTTGGAAAGTTGCCGGTGAAATAAATGATTTCTCACCGGAACAATACATCAACCCGAAACTAAAGCCTAAACGCCAAAGCAGAAATACCCAATTAGCTAGCGCTGCAACTGTCATGGCGCTAAAGGATGCGGGCATACCCCAGAGTATATTAGCGGAAACTGCTCCCATTCAAGTCACGTTGGGCATTAGCTTAGGGGGGCTTGACTTAGTAGAACAGCACACCCGCCGGATCATCGACAAGGGTCTAAACAAGGGCTTACCTACCGTTTCTGCCTGTGTGCATGTAATAGCCTCGAGCTTTATTACCGCCATGCTGGGAGTTCCTGCCGAGTTGAACGTTATATCAAACAGTTGCACAGGGGGGCTGGACGCAATATCAGCTGGAGCCACAGCCATTCAGCGAGGTCAGACAGAGGTTGCTATCGTCGGGGGTACTGACGCAGTCATTGTGCCTTCTGTAATTACAGGGCTTGGGTATGCGGGCATGCTAGCTACTGCACATGAGGCGCCTGAAAAAATGAGCAGACCTTTTGATTTAAAGAGATCGGGAGGTGTCGTATCCGAGGGAGCAGGAGTGCTTATCCTCGAAAGCCTCGACCATGCCCTAAATCGAGGAGCCAAACCGTATGCAGAAATTTTAGGACATGGTGCGGCCAGTAGCATTAATACGCATGTTGCCGATGGACTAGAAAAAAGCATGCAAAAAGCAATGCACAACGCGGGATGCATGCCTAAGGATATTTCATACATCAATGCTCATGGCTCGAGCGACCCCGAACTCGATATAGCCGAAACTGCTGCAATCAAAAATGTGCTTGGAAAGCACGCATACACTATCCCCGTCACTTCAATTAAGGGAGCAACTGGCAATCCGCTCGCAGCTGGCGGGGCATTGCAGGCAGTTGCATGCTCTCTCATAGCGAAAAGTGGCATCATCCCCGCAACCACAAACTATGAAATCCCTGATCCGAATTGTGACCTTGATTATGTTCCTTCATCCCCTCGGCACATGGATGTTTCCACCTCAATGATCAATAGTCATGGAACGGGCGGAGTGAACAGCTCGTTAATTATGAGGAAAATCTAGCCCCATGATTCTGATTACATCCATTTTAATTTTTGCAATCCTTGCGGATCTTGGACTCGGAATCACTGTGTTTTTTACAAACCGAGCTCGAAAGGTAAATCAATCCTACCTGATCACATCAATAATTATTCCCCTATGGCTACTTGCCAATTTGTTCATCTTACACTCGCAAACTACTGAGCAAGCCGTCATTAACATTAATATCGCCTCCGCAATTTCTGCTTGCATACCAACAACGTTCCAATTGCTTCGGCTCGCCATTAAGCACCCGTCCGACTCATGGCATACACTCCTGAAACGGGGTGCTCTTCAAATAATCCTTAATGCCGCGATCATCTCTATATGCTTCTTACCTTCATTTACTAAATCGGTTCATTTTCCCGAGGGCGCAACCTCGGGTCTGGCGCAGCCTGAATATGGGCCACCATTCCTGTTTTTTGTATTGTATATGCTGAGCTCTATATGCGTACTTGGCTACAACCTATCTCGAGACAGGAAATTACTTCAGGGAGCGCAACGTTTAGAGCAGGACTTCCTAGGATTGGCGTGTTTGTCTGGCCTCACTGTGGGGGTTCTTGGAACCGTTGTTACGCTTATTTCCAAATCTTCCAGTGCTGTGCCGATCACAAATGCAGCCAGCGTATTTACTATTTCCCTGATTGTGGCGTACGGCATTACCGTCCATAAAATATTAACCGTTTCTACGTTGTTGCGGAAAGCAACGGCCTATGCGCTCATAACGGCTTACTTGTGCGTTATCTATTATGCTTCGCACGTCAGCATGCAGGGCCTCTGCCACCTACTGTCGATAAGCTCAACTTTTCCAAGTCAGCTCATTGCAACGCTGGCCGTTGCATTTTCAGTACTTCCCGCCAGAAGGAGTATGCGACGCGCAACCGACTTTCTGTTCAGCAATTCCGCAGCTTTCGATGTCCAGACTACCATGAAAAGGGCGGGATCCATATTTCAGTCCATCACCACCATTGATGCCCTGCTGCATAAATTTTCCAAGCTCTTAAGTGATTCCCTGGACGCCGAAAAGGTCTCTATTCTCATCACAAGTGGTGATGCCTTGGATCAGCGATATCCAAAGATGCATGACAATGAAATAAAATCATTTTTGGCAACGGACCCCATTCCCCAAATGGTTAAAAACACGAAGGATCTTGTTAGTAGAGACCGCCTCGCACGCACGAAATCAACACCGGAAACCAACCTCGTTATTCAACAACTCGATCAGCATAAAATAAATATTACCGCTGGAATCTTCTCCAAGGGAGAACTCACGGGTCTCGTTCTGCTTGGGGCAAAACGCGGGGGACGCATATACGATAAAACCGAGCAGGAATCCTTGCAGATCCTGTGCAACCAACTGGCGGTAGCAATCGAGAATGCGAATCTCTATACGGAGATGCAGGACAGCAAGATTCGCAACGACATTCTGCTCGACCAGTTGCTTAATGGTGTGATTGTGGCCAGTCCAGATCGAAAAATTACAATGATCAACCATGAGGCCCAACGGATTACCAAACTTACGGAAGCGGAGGCCATGGGCAAAAACATTGATACCTTGCCCCTGCCCATCTTCGAAGCCCTGGAAAATACAATAAGCAAAGAGTCGGGCACTCGAAACATGGAAGCAACGCTGTTCTCGCAGGAAGAGGATGAGAGCATCAGCATCAGAATGGGAACCACCTACTTGTTCAGCCATGATGACAAGCCCATGGGAGCCCTGCTGGTGTTCACCGACCTGACCGAACTTAAAAGTCTCGAAGAACAGGTGCGACGAACCGGTCAGCTTTCAAGCGTTGGCACGCTGGCCGCCGGCATGGCGCATGAGATCAAGAATCCGCTCGTTACCATCAAAACCTTTACCCAGCTATTGCCGGAACGTTACACCGACGAAGATTTCCGCGAAGAGTTCTCCTCGCTGGTCTCGCAGGAAGTCTCACGAATCGACAGCATCGTGAACCAGCTGCTCAGTTTCTCAAAGCCAACGAAACCGGTTCTTGTGCCGATGAGCTTCCATGATAGCGTTGCGAAGACGCTTAAGCTGATCAATGAACAGCTATCTCAAAACAATATTGCGCTGGAAGTCAACATGCTGGCCGTAAGCGATCGAATATTGGGTGATGCCAAACTACTATCACAGGCATTGGTTAACCTCAGCCTTAACGCGATCGACGCGATCAGGCAGAAAGGCACCATTAGCATCGAGACCATAAACTGCACCTATCGCTTTGCCAATGGCACGGACCAGAAGAAAGCGACCACCAAGCAATGTATTCGCTTCCAAATCAGCGACACGGGACATGGGATCGAACAAACGGACGTACAGAAGATTTTCAATCCGTTTTTCACTAAAAAGAGCGAAGGCACCGGCATGGGGCTATCGATTTCGCATGGGATTATCGAGGAGCACCACAGCGCGATCGAGGTGGAAAGCGAACCCGGAAAAGGAACCACCTTCTACATTTATATTCCGCTGTTTGAGGAGGATGCTGCATGATGAAAACATTGCCGGCATGCATTCTCTACAGCTGCGATGAAGAGCTGATCGGGCGCCTGACCAGAATTTCATCCACTATTGCCGCTCTGCACTCCATTGAAATACAATCGGACCTGGAGCAATGGATCGACCAGTTCGGCGATACAGTACTGCTGGCGGATCTGCGCGCGCCCAACTGCCTCGACGTATTGTCCTCCATCAAGGAGACAACGCCCGACACCGTCATTATCGCCATGGGAGCCGACCGGTCCGACCCCATGCTTGCCGCCGAATGGATGGCCCCGTTTGCAACGACCCGCCTGCAACCCGATCGCCGCGAATTTCAAGCCTTGCTCAAGCAAGCGGTTGAATGCCTCCAGCTCAGAAAAAACAACCGGTTGCTTCAAGACGAGCTGACCACGCTGAGCGCACGGCAATCCGCGCCCAAGGAACCGGTGCGCACGCTCTTTTCCGAACCGTTGCAGCACTTTTCAAAGGCACAGCAAAATTTTGATAATCTGGACAGGCTGTTTGAGAGCGTAGTAGAAGGTCTCGTTGCCACCGCACGAGTGTCCCGCGCCGGCATTTTCATCAAGCCGGATACGGAAGAGAAGTATATTTATCAGGCGGGAACACGTTGCCTGGCAACCACACAAGGCCTATCCATCCTCTCCACCGATCCATTTGTGCGCTGGCTGGAAATGAATACGCACCTGATTTCCCGCAGGACGCTGGATAATATTCTCGATCCGAATGATCGGGCCATGCTCAAACACATGCTCGATGCGCTCGGTGCAGAAATCATTATTCCACTCTATGCATCCGGCCGCATCAAGGGCTGGATCTTCGTGGGGCAGCGCTCCACCGGAATCCCATTTGAACTGGCCGATCTTGAAGACCTGACCGGGCTGGCCGACCATATTTCGACCACACTCGAAAAAGCACTGCAATACGAAGAAACCGCGCTGCAAAAAGCCTTGGCAGAAACCCTGCTTCATTCCATTCCTTTTGGCATCATTGCCTGTGACGAACACGCCACCATCCGGTGGTTCAACAGCACGGCAATGGATATTCTACAGACTGGCGACTCCGTTGTGATCGGCAATTCTGCCGAAGTTCTCGGCAGCCGCATTGCCGACATGCTGCGTCGGGCCATTGGCGATCAGAAAAACCACGACACTCTCGACTGGAGCGATCCGCGTACCAAACGGACGCTTTCTGCCGAGACACGCGGTCTCTTAGACAAAGGCTCTTGCGTTGGAGCCATGATGATGCTGCGCGATGTGACCGGAGCCAAGCTGCTGAAAGAGAAGGAAGATCAACTCGAACGCGCGGCCTTCTGGAACGAACTGGCCTCCAGCATGAGCCACGAAATCCGCAATCCCCTCGTGGCCATCAAAACCTTCTCGCAACTTCTGCCCGAGCGCTATGAAGATGCGGAATTCCGTGCTGATTTTAGCGAACAAGTAACGGTCGAAGTCGATCAGCTCAATCATATTATCGATAAAATCAACGAATTTGCGCATCCGCCCAAGCCGATATACAAACCGCTGGATGTGCGCAAACCCATTGAGCATGCCGTAACACGAATTCAGGACGAGTTTGAGCATGAAAACCTCAAAATCCACCTCTCCTCGGACGAAACGGACATGCGCATAAATGGCGATGCAACCTCGCTGGAAGAATGCATATATCATTTGCTCAGGAACTCCGCCGAGAATCTCAATAACCAGCCTGCCTCAAACATTACTGTGGTCGTCAAGAACCAGAATCCGCAGAATGGTCCGCCAACGATCTATCTTATTATTACCGACAACGGCAGCGGCATCGATGATTCGGTACACGACAAGGTCTTTTCACCTTTCAGCACCATCAAAGCGCGGGGCTTGGGGCTGGGGCTGCCCATTGCAAAACGGGCCGTGATCGACCACAACGGCCAGATGGATATCGAGACCAGCTCGGGCGGCACAAGCATAACCATTGCCTTGCCTGCAATCCGCGAATCACAGGACTAAAAGATCCCTCTTTCAAACGCAACCGATTCTTGCCAACACACGTGACTGCGCGTTAGAATGCCCGTGAAAAGCAAGGAGATTGGCATGAAACAATTGCTTGTTGCGGTCGATTTTTCGGAAACCACCAATGCAACCATTGAGCAAGCAGCAAGGCTGTCCACGGCTCTTTCAGCCAAACTGTGGGTCGTCCATGTCACATCGGACGAAAGTCAGGCCATGATCTATGATTCTGCCCCGTTCAACGGGTTCTCCCCGGAATTCGTCAGCATGCCGGGCGACGTACAGGTTTCCAGAGACCTCAGTGCCGAAGAAATCAAACGCGAACACGGCCACTTGCTGCAAATATCCTCAGCCCTCCGCGAAAGGGGCATCGACGCCCAGGCCATTCTGCTTAAAGGCGAGGCCTCCAACGAGATTCTTGAAAAGGCCAGACACCTTCAGGTTGATATGATCATACTCGGCTCGCATGGCCATGGGTTGCTCCACAAGGCTCTGCTTGGCAGTGTATCCGAAGCCATACTCCACCGGGCTTCCGGCAATGTTTTGATCGTGCCGGCCAAACAAAAATAGGTTGCCTGAATCCTTCCCATCATCCAAAGATTCGTTATTTGAGCGTTTCTTTACTGTTTATATACCCCATCCCTATTTATATTCTCTTTTCTGGAAGGAAGGTTTTTTATGCATGAAGATATTATAAAAATGAATGAACGCTACCAGCAGGAGAGCGAAGTGCTCCAAAAGGTCCGCGCAGAAGTGGCGAAAGTGATTATTGGTCAGGAAGATCTGATCGAAGCGCTGCTGCTCGCGTTGCTCTGCAACGGGCATGTGCTGATCGAAGGCATCCCCGGGCTGGCCAAAACGCTGGCGGTCACCACCCTCTCGCAAACCCTGCACGCCAGCTTCAACCGAATCCAGTTTACGCCCGACCTGTTGCCGGGCGACCTGATCGGCACCATGATATACAACCCGAAAACCACCGAATTCACCCCGCACAAAGGACCGATCTTCGCAAATGTTATTCTTGCCGACGAAATCAACCGCTCGCCGGCCAAAGTACAGAGCGCCCTGCTCGAAGCCATGCAAGAACATCAGGTTTCCATCGGCGACGAAACCTACAAGCTCGACGAACCCTTCCTCGTGCTCGCCACGCAAAACCCCGTTGAACAGGAAGGAACCTATCACTTGCCCGAAGCACAGGTAGACCGCTTTATGTTTAAACTCGATGTCGTCTACCCCTCCAAGGAGGAAGAACACCGCATCCTGAAACGGATGGGCAGAACCAGCGTCGACCTGACGGTTCAAGCCGTCATGGAGGTGGCCGATATCAACCGCCTGCGCGGCATGGTCGATGACGTGTTCATGGATGAAAAACTGGAGCACTATATCCTCGACCTCGTTCAGGCCACGCGCGACCCCGCCAGGTTTGGGCTCGAGTGCGCCGACATGATCCGCTACGGCGCATCGCCGCGCGCCAGTATCTTTCTCTCCGTCGCCTCGCGCGGTCGAGCCATGCTCAACGGTCGCGGCTACGTGGTCCCGCAGGACATCAAGGATGTGGCGCTCGACATTCTGCGCCATCGTATCCTCCTCACCTACGAAGCCGCTGCCGAAGAAAAAACCTCGGAAGATATTCTCCGGCAAATATTGGAAACCGTAGAGGTTCCATAGGAATCAAGTGTAAGTTCCAGATGGCCGACAAACGTCATAAAGACCTCCTCAAAAAAGTACGCCAGATCGACATCGTCAGCCGCAAGGTCGTCGATGAGCTGCTGGGCGGCGAATACAAAAGCGTCTTCAAGGGGCGCGGCATGGAGTTCGATGAAGTCCGTGAATACCAGCCTGGCGACGAAGTCCGCACCATCGACTGGAACGTAACCGCCCGCACCGGAAAACCATTTGTCAAACGCTACATTGAAGAGCGCGAACAGGCCCTCTTCTTCCTCGTCGATATGTCGGCATCCGGCACCTTCGGCTCATCCGACAAAACCAAAAACGAGACCGCGGCCGAGCTTTGCGGCCTCATCGCTTTTTCGGCCATTAAAAACAACGACAAGGTCGGCCTCATCATCTTTACCGACGAAATCGAGCTGTTCATTCCACCCGACAAAGGACAACTCCATGTCCTGCACATTATTCGCGAAATCCTGAGCTTTGAGCCCAAGCACAAGGGGACCGATATTGGCTGCGCACTCGACTACCTTGGGAAAATGGTAAAGAAAAAATGCGTCACCTTCCTAATCTCCGACTTTCAGGATTCGGACTATGATAAGCAGCTCAAGCTCGCGGCCATCCACTACGACCTCATTGCGATCACCATCACCGACCCGCGCGAATTGAGTGTGCCCAATGCCGGTCTTGTGGAACTTGCCGATTCCGAAACGGGGGAACGACATCTTGTCGATACCGCGAGCGCCGCCGCACGAAAGAAATTCAACATCGCGGCCCAGGCACGCCATCTCGAACAGAAGGATATGCTTGCCCGGCTCAATATTGATCAGATCGATGTCCGGACCGACCACGACTACATGCACGACCTGATTCGTTTCTTCCGGACCCGGGAACGGAGGCAGACCTTATAATGCAAAAAGGATCGATCTTCGGAGTTTTATCTGCCCTGCTTCTGCTTTGCAATTGCTCAAAAGAGGCATCACATGAACCAAATCCATTGAAACCCGTGCTTACCCAGCAATATCGGAAACAATCGATTACCGCCATTGTATCGCTGAGCAATACCAACATAACCACCACCGGGCAGGTCCTGCTCATGCTGGAGGTGCACGCCCCCCCCGAAACCGAAGTGCTGTTCCCCGAGATTGGACCGCTCATCGAACCGTTCACGATCTCGGACAGCTATTCCGAGCCCCTGCAAACCCTGCCTAACGGGAAAACCCTTCACCGAAAAATATGGACCCTCATCCCCGCCCTTCCCGGAGAAGTGACGGTGCCCCCGCTTGAAATTATTGCGGGCACTGCAAGCATCCAAACCGCCCCCTTCACCCTCAGCGTTCAATCCATTCTTCCCGACGGATTGGAGGGGCTTGAAATCAAGGACATCGCCGCACCGATATCACTTCTGCCCAAGCAGCGGAGACAACATCGACTCTGGTTGATTCTGGCGATCGCGACCTGCGTGGCTGGTGCGGGAATTGGCATTCGCCATCGGATCAAAAAGAATCAGCTCCCCAGCCTGATTCCTCCTCATGAAGTCGCCCTGAAAGCACTGAACAGTCTCCATGCGGAAACGGCCAATACCATCCAGCGGGTGCACGAACTGAATCGGATTCTCCGGCGTTATATCAACGACCGCTTCAAAATTCCGGCATTGGAATCCACCTGTAGCGAACTGGAAAAACAGCTTGATCACAAGGAACTGATTCAATTCCTTCGCGACTGCGACGACATCAAGTTTTCCCACTCCACGACTGCCGGATTCACAGAACATGCCGAAAATTTTATCCGCTCTTATATTGAGAATACCCGAGAGGAGGAACCATGCGACTAGCTTTTCCATGGGCGCTGCTCCTGCTTCTCGCGGTCCTGAAAATGATCATTGACCATTACCGGAAACCCGGCGATGCAGCGATCCGCTTTTCGACCCTGACCGCCTTTAAAAAGGTTCCGCACACAACGCGGCAACGCTTTATGCCCCTGCACTTCTGGCTGAAGGCCCTGTCCCTGGTGCTGCTCACCATCGCATTGGCGCGACCGCAGCGCCACGACATGACGCAGGGCATTCCAAAAGAAGGGATTGCCGTTGAGCTGGTTGTCGACGTTTCGAGTTCAATGGATATCTCGATGCCCTTTGAAGACACCACCATGAGCCGCATGGAGGTGACCAAGCAGGTGGTTGAGCAGTTTGTCGGCGGGGGTGAAGGTCTGGATGGTCGACCGAATGATTTGATCGGACTGATCACTTTCGCTCGCTATGCGGATACCGTCTGCCCGCTGACGCTCAGTCATGATTCGCTGATGTATTTTATTCAGGAGCTGGAAATTGAATCGCGCCCGAACGAGGACGGCACGGCCTTTGGCGACGCCATTGCACTGGCGGCGGGCCGTCTCACGACTGAGGCAGATAACTAGCGCTCAGAAACTGACAGAACGCGTGGACATCCACTACATCTCCACAATTGT
>CAZWZW010000010.1:0-35032 GCA_964639125.1 uncultured Verrucomicrobiota bacterium | reverse complement strand
GTGTCAAACAAGAAAAGACCCGTAAAAAAAAAAGGAGCAAAAAAAATGAAGAAAAAATTTAATTGCGACAACCCCTTAAAAGCCCCCCGCCACGAAAAATTCTGCCAGCTACGAGCGCAGGGTGTCAGTCAGAAGGACGCGTACCGAGAAGCAGGCTTTAACGCCACTGAATCGAGTATCCACCAAGCCGCCTCACGGCTCGCTGCACGCCCTGAAGTCAAAACCCGGATAAAATCCCTTCAACTGGATGCGTTGGCCGGTACGGGACCAATTACGCCCTCAGAGATACGGAAGCGACTTGAATTCGTTGTTCGGTCTAGCTCATCAAGCGGCGACATCGTTCGGGCTTCGCAAATGCTAAAAGACGAATTCGGCGTAACCGACAAAGATCCCGAGGCCATCAAGGTCAGTCCCGATCAGTTACTTGCCTATATCACCAACTTTGCGGGCCGTGAGGGCAAGGAGATCGTGCAGGAGCTGGGAGGAGCGGAGTTCATGGCCCGTCGATTGTCGGAGATACTAAAAGTGCCAGTCACGGTTGACGGAGAGGGCGCAGGTGAGTGAAACCAACCTTGGTCATCGGTTCGCAGGAGCAAACCCCGCTCTGCACTTCCCCCGCTTTGAATCCGAACGGGGAAAGTGCAGACAGCCCCACGCAGCGATGAACCAAGACACAAAAAAGCCCCACCATCGACAGGGCTTCCTGTCTATTGAATTTCAATCTAGGCGGATTCCGTTTTGGTGCCAGCACTAAAATCTTCAACAAGACCCTGCATCCGCTCAACTGCTTCCAGTAGCTCATAAAATATTTCGTTGAACCACGCCTCGGCGTCTCCTTTGCGATCTTCTGGGCAATGATCTTTTACCCACGCCGTATTGCATTCGTCCAGCTGAACAACGCCTTTCGCCGCCCTCGCGTTCTTTTCCTTGATGTCTTCATCAAGCTTTTGGTCTAACCATTCACTGAACCAGAATTTAAAGGTGCAGTCCTTGGGGCAAAGCTTTACGGCCTTGGTGAGGCTGAATTTTGTAATAGAGACCATTCTCCAAAGGTCGCGCTTCTTCTCGCCCTCTGTCCTTGCGATTACGGCTACTGCGCTGTTGTTGTCGTTCATAATAACTTCTCCTGTTTGCTTCAATCCCGCCACCGTAGCGGGCGATGGTTGAGAGCAATAGGCGATTACGTCAAAAAAACAAGTATAAAGATTTCAGCCAGAATTAGGCGCTATTAGCTCATAATCTAACAGCTATAAGGCGAGGATGTAACGAAACCTGAAAACCCCAGAAAATACGAATATTTCGCAATCACGATTGTTAGATTACGACGTAATATTTCCGCTCTTTTCAGTGATTCAGACTGAAAAAAAATTCAACGAGGTGGTAAAATCGGCATCCGGCGGGAGGCTTGCGCAGGAGGATCACAAACCAGAATGAATGTCCTTTGGGATATTGAACACAGCCATATCGTCGGCTCCATCCAGGTCATAAGGCGTCATGGTTCTGTGCCTTTCAACGTAAAACAGAATGTCCCTGATTAGATCCCAGTCGCGTTTCATTCCTCTTCCTCCGTTGGTGCACTATCCAACTCCGCATCATGCTTTGAGCACATGGCCTGCAACTCCATGAAAGCCGTCACCGGTTACTGGCTTGAATGAATCATCAGGAGTTCGGCACAATAGCAACTGCCAACACTATGAGAATACGAAGCGGGGTCGGGCATGTGGTAAGACTGAAGGCAGGGCCGGTGGTTGTTGCGGTGGGTAGGCGTTGAGCGTGGGCAGTGAAGATGAGTAAGTTTATTTGAAAAGTTCGGGGCGGATCTTCCGGACGTATTCCACGTTTTCAAGAAAATCCTGATTCATTTGTAGCCACCCATTGCAGGTTGCATCACCGATGGTAACTTCCTTGTACTCGTATGTCAGCCCAGTCTCGGAGTCTATTTTTAATAGCATGTCCGCACCATCGGTTGCCCTGACATTTTTAACAGAGTAGCGCCCGAAAAGCTGAACGGTTGTCGGCCTCGTGCTGTTGTTGACCACGACCGGGGCATTGGTCGGGAAGATGGCATTAATGTCGACGGCAGCCGGCTCAATATCCGCAGAAAGGTTTCCGGCGCTCGGATCTTCCACCCATGGAAAAAAACTGTTGTCCGTCATAATCATGCAGCATATGACCGCAAAGGTTCCAACCAGCAGAATATTGAGAGTCGTCTTCATAGCCCATCCTTTCGCTTCGCTTGCTAAGCAAATAACATAGGCGATTGCGTAGGGGTATTAAAGGGCTTTTGTCCCCTTAAGAGCTGCAAGGCCGCTCAGGCCCAAAGGCGCCCCAGACGGTTAACTCAAAAATTCTGAAAAATTTTCACGGGACTATATATATAGTGCAGAGGGGGTCGTGTCCCCTCCTCCCCCCACCGCCAAAAGGCGATCTGTGGCATTTCTTTGCCACTTCTTTTGTGAGTCATCTATTTTTATCACCCGTGTTCGGGTGTCATCACTTGGATAGGGAAATCCGCACAGGCAAAGAAAAACCCTGCTACCATTGCTGATAACAGGGTTTAAAATTGGCTCCTGCGGTTGGGCTCGAACCAACAACCAAGTGATTAACAGTCACCTACTCTACCATTGAGCTACGCAGGAACACTCAAAAGAGGCGAACAAAGTACATGAATGCGGCAGGAAGTCAACACCCCCAAAGCAACTTTTTTAACCCTTTTCACCACCCCTTGAAGGGGAACAATTTCCAACACCCAGTTGCTGGAACAAAAGATCCGTCAGATCATTTCCTGACGCCCTTTTATGGCTCGCGCGAGTGTGGAAGCATCGGAATATTCTATTCCACTGCCTGCCGGTAGACCGAACGCGATGCGCGACACTTGTACGCCGCGTGTGGAAAGCAGTTCCTTGAGATAGCTTGCGGTGGCATCTCCCTCGACGTCCGTGCCCAGTGCAATGAGCACTTCATCAAAGTTTTCTTCATGGATGCGTGCGAGAAGCTTATCGACCCGCAAGTCGCCCGCACCGGTTCCGTGTATGGGGGAGAGTTTGCCCATCAGGGCATGATAGCGCCCGGCAAAGCCCCCCGATTCCTCGATCTTTATGATGTCGCCGGGCGTTTCGACTACGCAAAGAATCTGCGCATCACGCCGTGGTTTTATGCATAATTCGCAGGGATCGATTTCCGCGAGCGTCGGGCTTCCGCAGCGCTCGCAGCAAACAATGCCATCATCCGCCTCGAGCAGCGCATGGGCCAGAATGCGCATCAGATCCTTGTCGTCCTGTACCAGCGTCATGGCCAGACGCTCGGCGGTGCGTCTTCCAATCCCGGGCAGGCGGCTCAGCGCCGCCACAAGGTTATCAAGTGGAATTAAATGCTGCATGAAAACAAAGTTCGCTGTCGTCAGTTTTTTTATCGGGACCTAAAACGGTAGGTCCATCCCTGCAGGAAGACCCATGCCGCTGGTAAGTTTTCCCATTTCTTTGCTCATGGATTCCTGTGCGGAATTGAGTGCGCCATCGACCGCTGCCAGTACAAGATCCTCCAGCATTTCAACATCGTCGGGATCGACTGCGTCGGGGTTGATCTTGATGCTTTTCACTTTCATATCGCAGCTGGCAACCACGGTAACCATTCCACCGCCAGCGGAAAACTCTACCTCTGTTTTTGCGAGTTCCTTCTGCTTTTTCTTCATGTTTTTCTGAAGATCCGCAGCTTGCTTCATCATTTTCATCATGTTCATATCATTGGTCCTTATTACTTATTCACGAATATCGTTAATTTCGCCATTAAAGGCATCCACGACTGTTCTCACAACTGGATTTGCATACCATTTTGCCGGTCCAGTCAATTCCTCGGTTGAACCGTTGCCGGTCTCCGTTACGACATGGTCAGCGGGCAGGGGGCGCCGATCATCGGGCTTCAGCGGTTCGAAGCTGACCGACAACATGCGCCCTGCATATTTTTCTACCGCGCGTGCCAATGCCACCTTGGCCCGGGACGTCTCCAGCCGCTCGGTCTCTGTGGAAAATTCGGGATCGAATCCGACGACAAGATGCGATTCATTTGTCCGCAACGGAAGGGTGTCGAGATAGTATCGATGAGAAAGCGGGTCGGCTTTCGCCACGTGATCGATGATGTTGTGCCAGTTTTTCAGCAACAGGGCTAACTCATCTGTGGAGGGCTTTTTTTTTTGCGGAGCGTTGCCGTATGTCGGTGAAGATTCGGCTACTGCGCCGGAAGGTCCGCCGGATTTAAAGTTTTTTTTTAGTTCAGCGACCTGCTTGAGTAACTCGTTGATACTGGCGGTTTCCGCTGCGCGGGAGCAGCGAATCAGTCCGGTTTCGAGCAGTGTTCGTTTCGAAAGGGCATAGCGCATGCGCCCATCGGTTTCCACGAGCGCGTCAATGATGCGCAGGACGCGTCCCGGATCCACGTCCATCGATTGCTTTTGATAAGATTCCAGTTGAGTTTCCGGCAGCTCCAGCGCTGAGGCTCCGCTGCCGGCATACAGTACAACCAGCAGGTTCCGGAAATGCTCCATGAGCTCCATCACCACGCGCTGCAGGTCTTTTCCGGCATGATCCATTTCGGCAACAATATTAATAATGGTCGGCACGTCGGATTTCAGAATCGCTTGTGCCATGTTTTCCAGCACATGCCGCGAGACCAGCCCGAATACGGCGAGCACATCGTCCTCACCAATTTCCTTTCCCCGAAAGGAAATAATCTGATCGAGTGCGGATTCGGCATCGCGCAAACCGCCTTCGGCACCCCGGGCAATGGCGAGCAGGGCATCTTCGGAAATGGTAATCCCCTCGTCGGCACAGCCTTTGCGCAGGCGATCCACAATATCCTGAACCGAAATGCGGCGCAGATCGAACCGTTGGCAACGCGAAAGGATGGTTGGAAGCACCTTGTGAACATCTGTTGTGGCGAAGATGAACTTTACGTGTGGCGGTGGTTCTTCGAGTGTTTTGAGCAATGCGTTGAAGGCGGCTGTGGAAAGCATGTGCACTTCGTCGATAATATAAATCTTGTAGGGGCCGCGTGCCGGGGAATAACGGGCGTTGTCGCGGAGGTCGCGCACTTGATCGACCCCGTTATTCGATGCCCCGTCGATCTCTATCACGTCGAGGCTGTTCCCCGCCATGATTTCCTTGCAGGCATCGCACACATCGCAAGGGGTTGGCGTCGGGCCTTCCATGCAATTGAGGGCTTTGGCCAGAATGCGGGCGGAAGTTGTTTTTCCGGTACCCCGGGAGCCCACGAAAATATAGGCATGTGCAACGCGATCCGTTTCGATTGCATTGGTCAGCGTCTTGGTGACATGCTCCTGCCCCACGACATCAGTAAACTGCTGCGGGCGCCATTTTCGTGCTAATACTTCGTATGCCATTTAGAGTTCGTTCTTCGTACTTTAGAGTTTCTTTTTGCCCATTTCGTTGGGAAAAGGTGCCGTGCACCCCCATCCGACAAGCGGCAGGCAGTAAAGATTCTGGCTTCGCGCTCCACTCCGAACATTCGGACACCCGAGAAACAAAGTTTACCGCTGCTGCCTTCCGACCCTGACGGGGTTCGCCCGCTATCGTCATCCAAAAGCCATTGCTTCAACACGTTCCGCCAAAGATTACTGCTGGCCTCCTGCCTCGTAGAGGAATTCAACCCTGCTGTAGCGGATTGCAGGTTACAGGCGACCGCTAACCGCCCGTCTAGCACAGCGGAGAAGAACATACTAAGCAGCCCAACCGATGGCAAGCCCCACAGGCCAGTTTCATTGCCTGATCTCCGCAGAACCCATCCATTCGGATTTAACTACCAATCGGGTTGCAGTTGGCAAAGCATGCGGTTTAAAGTTACGCGTTTTGACCTGTTAGCTATGAATATACGAAACCATATTGAATATACTGCCACTATCCTGCTCCTCGGATTCTGTAAAATTCTTCCTGAACGTATGGTCTATGGTCTGTTCGGCTGTATTGCCTCATTCCTGTATACCCTGCTTAGATCCCGCCGCAGGCTGACTCTGAAAAACATGGAAATCGCCTTTCCCGAAAAAACCGACGAGGAAAGAAGGCGGCTTGCAAAACAATCCTTCATGAACCTGTCCGAGTCCATGGCTTTCAACACCCTGGTGATGGCGGGACGGTTGTCTAATGAACGCATACTGGACTGTGTCGAGGCAGAGGGTTGGGACCAGGTGGTGCGCATTGCAGAAAACTCGAAAAAGGGATTATTGGTTTTTTCAGCCCACTTGGGGAACTGGGAGTTGATGCCGCAATACGCCGCGTTGCGGACGGGAAAACTATTGCATGTGATTGCCCGGAAAACGAACAATCAATTGCTCGAAGACCGGATTGTGAGGCCGCTGCGCGAACGCTTCGGCGTGAACGTGTTCTATAAAAAGAACGCGTTGATGCGAATCATGAAAGCGGTCAACAAGGGTGAGTCTGCGGGATTACTGGTCGACCAACGGCTCAACCTCCGGGAGGGGATTCCCATTGAGTTTTTCGGCAGGGAGGCTGGTACCACCGGCGCTCCCGCGCTGTTGCAAATTCGCTTCGGCGTCACGACCCTGCCCATGTTTATGGTAAAGACCGGATACCAGAAATACCGATTTATTATCGGCGACCCGGTTCAATGGACCGATAATGGGAAGCCGATGGAGG
This sequence comes from uncultured Verrucomicrobiota bacterium, assembly GCA_964639125.1. Classification (GTDB taxonomy): domain Bacteria; phylum Verrucomicrobiota; class Kiritimatiellia; order Kiritimatiellales; family Pontiellaceae; genus Pontiella. The sequence goes on along the minus strand of CAZWZW010000010.1, from coordinate 28,367 downwards.
AACAGGTGCGTGAACTGACCTGCATCCATCAAAAAATCGTGGAAGATGCAATCCGGGAATATCCGGACCAGTGGTTCTGGATGCACAATCGCTGGGGAATTCCGAAGGCAGAGCGATGAAGCGGGCACTCATCATCAGCGACGGCAAGCCGGGGCACTACAATCAATCGATTGCCCTCTGCAAATATCTGGATCTGGATTACGAAATGATTGAGGTGGCCTTCAAAAGCCGGCCATGTAAAGCCCTCTCCTACTTCCTCGACCGTGTTGGAATCTATTCGGAGGTGCTTTTTAGCTCATGCCTCGCGCCCCGCGCCTCCTCCATCGATCTCATCGTTTCCGCAGGATCCTCCACCTACTATGCCAACAAGCTGTTAGCCAGAAAGATGCGGCGGCCAAACATCGGAATCCTGCACCCCAGGGGCTATCGACTGGATTTCAGCCACATTTTCTGTCCGACCTATGACCATCCACCGAGACAGGCGAACCTGACCGAACTCCCGCTGAACCTGTGCGCGGCGGATGCCGCCTTTTTTGTCGAAAAAGCGGACGCATTCAAGGCCTTGCATCAGCAGAAACAACCGGCAGCGGGCATCATTATCGGTGGACCCAATGCTGTTTCGGAGCTTGACCCGAAAAAGGTGCAGCAGCAACTGGAGCGAATCTTTGAACTTACGGAGGGTATGGAACGATGGGTAACAACTTCGCGCCGCACCCCGCTTGAGGTGGAAGCTTTGCTCGATACTTTTCCGTTCGAGTATAAGCTGATCAACTCACGGGATCCGTACAATCCCGTCCCTGCCTTTATCCAGCTGTGCGACCGGTTGTTTGTTACAAGCGACTCCGCTTCCATGATGAGCGAGTGCGCCAGTTTTGGCTCCGCCAAGGTGGAGATATTAATGAACCGTCAGCTGAAACAACCGAATAAATTCGAAGAGCTCATCCATGGTTTGGAAAAGCACAATGCCGTCCATGTTTTTGACGGGCACCTTGGGAATGCAGATGCGAAAATCGATATCGGCCCGTTGCTCAGGCAGGCGTTTGAGGGGGTTGGGGGACGCTAGCAGCCTGTCGGGCTTGGGTTTTGAGTAATGTATATTTGCGAGACTGTGTAGTCTATGCGTTTCCCCGGTTCGATTCTGGGTCTCGCCACCACTCTTAATCCCTGGTTCGCAATGCGATCGCGAATTTTTTATTTTCAGCTACCCATACAGGACGGATTCAGAACGCCATGCAAGGCGAGATTACACGTAGCCATTAGTCCGCATTATATTCCTTATATGCACTATTTGTATTAGTCGAAATGTCTTCGTAAATATCTATCTATTAATTGGATATAAATAGTCCAAGATTGACAGTTTCGCGCGTTCCTTCTATAAAGACAGTGTCTGTCATGGTTGCGTTTTATTAAACATGGCCAACTGCTCTTCAATCGGAATAATATTATGAGTGCTTATTCAAAGCGGGTTTCGTTATTAACCGTTCTGTTTTGTTGCTGCCTGTTGGCGATAAATGGTCATGCAGCCGATGTGCTCGGAGCCAATGTCACTAATGGTCAGTTCGAAGTCATTCTTCCGAGCTCTATAGAGTCGAACCAGTTCAGAATGCTTGAGTGGTCGACCAATCTGGCCAGCTGGGAGCCAGTGGCGCGCGATTATGGCTTCGACTGGGAGGGTACATTCCCCCATGCGTTGCCGGTGTCGACGGGTGGAGTGAATCAGGTTTTGTCGGATCCGACCGACGTGCAAAAAAGGTTTTATCGCGTGGTCACGTCAACGACTAGCGGGCTGAACAACTCCAACTCCGTATCCCGCTTTTTGCAACAGGCTACCTTTGGCCCGACCCGCGATCTCATTAATAACTTTCCGGGGCTAATGGACGTTGGATTGAACGATTCGCCATACATCAACTATCAGGCGTGGGTCGATGCTCAGATCGCTATGCCGACCCATTCATTGCGCGCCTTCTGGCGGGAGCGGAGCAACCCGATCTATACTGACAACTCTTCTTTCTCTCCTTATGAGGTGGCGCACAATCCGACATACGGTCACCAGCTTACCTACTACATCGGCAATACAGCATATAAAGCGAGTACGAACGACGCCATCGCAGCGGGTCGAAGTTCTAATGATATTACCTTCAGCAATTCGGAAACCAAACAGATCGTCTGGTATCAAATGGCGCTCACGGCGGACGATGTGCTGCGCCAGAAAATGGCGTGGGCATTGAGTCAAATCTTTGTGGTTGGCGAAGAGGGTTCGAACCAGGCGACCCGCTCAGAGCGTTGGCTGGTCTATTACGATATTTTTGTGCGCCATGCTTTCGGAAACTTTCGCGATATTCTTGGGGAGGTTACGTATAGCCCGCACATGGGGCGCTACCTTACCTATGACAGCAACAGGAAGGCCGACCCGGTTGCAGGAACGTTTCCCGACGAAAACTATGCGCGTGAAGTCATGCAGCTTTTCACCATCGGGCTTTGGATGTTGAATCAGGATGGGACGCTCATTCTGGACTTGAATGGCGATCCGATTCCCTCGTATGACAATGACGACATCACTGAGTTTGCTAAAGTTTTCACGGGGCTGCGCAAGGAGATCAATCGAACGAATATCGAGGTGTCCGGCAACTATATCGATCCGATGCGCGTGCAGGTTTCGTGGCATGACTTTGATACAAAAACCCTGTTGGACGGGAGTACTCTCGGCCCATTTACAGCAGACGAAGCCGGTGTGCGGGCGGATATCGATGGCTTTCTGGACCACCTCTTTAATCATGCAAATACGCCACCTTTCATTGCCCGAAAGCTGATTCAACGTTTCACGGTTTCAAATCCGTCTCCACAATATATCAATGATGTGGCACAGGCCTTTATTGATGGCACCTACAACGGTGTTGGCTCCGGGGTGCGTGGTGATCTGGGGGCCGTTATTCAAGCGATACTGCTCCATCCGGAAGCGCGCGAACCTGCCTTGGCCTATGATCCTGCCCATGGCCGGTTGCGCGAGCCGCTCCTTCGCCTGCTCAGCTATGCGCGTGCATTTGAAATTACATCACCACAGACCTACGGGCTGCTGCCCTTTGATCAATTGGACGAGCTTATTGCCCAGTCACCGTTCGACTATCCCACCGTGTTCAGTTTTTATCTGCCCGACTATCAACCGATAGGCAGTATTCTGGATAGAGGCCTCGCGGCCCCCGAGTTTCAAATTCATAACGACATAACGGCTTTAAGCCTTCCCAATGCGATACGGACATTGGTGTATGACGGCATTAGCGGCGATATCGGAAAACGCAGTTATAGCCAGGGTGACCTTGATCTTACCTACGAAATCGGGTTGGCAGGTGATTCCGCGGCATTGCTGGATCATTTGGATATGATGCTCACAGCCGGCCGGTTGACGGCTGCCAATCGAACAACACTTGCCGGGGTGATCGATGCGATGCCCACCGGCAGCACGGCGGAACGCGAAGCCCGTGTGCAGCGTGCACTTTCGTTGTTTGCGCTCCTGCCTGAATTTAATGTGCTCTACTAAAGGATTGATTATGAATACGCGTCCAACAACGAGCCGGAGAAAGTTTCTGATGCAGGCCAACTGTGCCGCGGTTGGAACCGCCTCGTTGTTCTCTACCTTATTTACGTTGAGAATGACGGCGGGCGCTGCATCGGGCGGCCCTGTAACCGGCTATAAAGCACTCGTCTGCCTTTTCCTCAGCGGAGGCAACGACTCGTTCAACATGCTGGCGCCCAAAGATGCGACTGCATACAGTGAATATGCTGCCGTGCGCACTACCTTGGCGCTACCTCAGGGCGACCTTCTGCCGATCGCATCCGCAGGACAGCCTTATGCGGACTTTGGGATTCATCATAACCTTCCATTTTTGCAGACACTCTATAATCAGGCCAATTTGGCTTTTGTAACCAATGTAGGCACACTCGTCGAACCGACGACACTTGCGCAATACAATGCGAAGAGTACATCGTTGCCAGTCGGCCTGTTTTCCCATGCCGACGAGCAGGTGCACTGGCAAACTCTGGTTCCGCAGGTTCGTGGAGCAGGCCCGAAAGGTTGGGCGGGGCGCATGGCGGATTGTCTGACCCAGGCCAATCTCAGCGGATCGGTAGGCATGAATATTTCATTGTCTGGCAACAATGTTCTGCAAGTGGGGCGGGCATCCATTCCATATATTACCAGTCCGTCAGGAGCCGTGCTGCTGACCGACTATCAAGATCCGACGTTGACCAATGCCATCGATAGTATTTTGGGCGAGCAGTATAGCAACCTGTATCAAAAGACACTGTCCACGAGCAATCGTAGCGCCGTTGATACCGCGGTTGCCTTTGATGCTGCGGTCAGTCCGCAGACGACGACCGAAGTCTTTCCAGCGACAAAGACAGGAAGCCGACTCGAAACCATCGCTAACATTCTGGCTGCTCGATCGACGTTGGGTATGGATCGGCAAATCTTCTTTGTGAACCGGGGTGGATGGGATCACCACAACGAGGTAATCGGTCCTCAGGAAACGTTGTTCACCGAGGTGAACGATGCCATCGAAGCGTTTTGGACTGAACTGGGCCATTTAAACCTCCAAAACGACGTTGTGCTTTTCACGATCTCCGATTTTGGTCGCACGTTGACGTCGAACGGGCTGGGTTCCGATCACGCGTGGGGCGGGAATGCCTTTATGCTAGGCGGGAATGTTAATGGCGGGCGGATCTATGGCCAGTATCCCGTGCTGGCAACGGGTGGCCCGCTGGATATCGGCCGAGGGCGGCTGCTGCCGACCACTTCGGTTGATGAATACGGTGCGGAGCTTGCATCATGGTTTGGAGTTCCGTCTTCTGAGCTCAATACGGTGTTTCCAAACTCCGGAAACTTTTTTGACCCGATGGCCACCCCGTACCCATTGGGTATACTGGGTCCATAAGCGCGAATGATTGAAAAGGAGAAATATGCAAAACACAATTAGGCTGGCCTTGTTGACCGTATGGTTTCTTTCGCAGTCATCAAATCTCCTTGCAGATCCGACCTTTATCCCCTCCACCTTTGCCGGCGGAAATGAGGGCTGGCAACCATGGGCCACCAGCAATGCAAACGGTATGTCTCCGGGGGACCGCTATTTGAATATTGCGGCAGATGGGGAAGGCGAAAAGGGGAAGATGATCTCATTCAACATGAATCCTGAATGGACCGGGGACTATTTTTCAGCAGGTGTCACCGGTGTTCAGTTGGATATTTCGAACAGGAGTGATTCGGATACGGTATTTCTTCGCGTTGTGGTCGGCAACCGGGCTTCGCCTCAACAGACCGGTGGCACGTGGTTTATTAGTCAGACAGCGGTTACCATTCCGGTGCTTTCTTCCTGGACCCGTGTTTTCCTTCCGTTGGCCGAGCCTGACTTGACCGTAGTCGGTAACTTGACCGGGGAGATGGGAGCGGACTCCTATGCGGACACGTTCAGCGACATCCGGGCCATTCGCATTTTGTCTGCGGCTATTCCACTCGGAGCAATCGGTGATGAATTTGTGGGGGATGTGGGGATCGACAATGTTGTACTCGTTCCGGAGCCGACTGCGGTATCCATGATCGGCGTCGGGTTTGTGACCATCGTATTATGCAGGAAACGCCGCCGCTCCGCCGAAGAATCCTGCTGCCGTCGGCGCCGAATCCATCGTCAACTAGACTCTCTTCGCTAGTCCGGATCAATTGTATCTGGGAGCTTCGCTACTCAGGTTTCCCTGCCGTGGAGACGCTGGCCGAGACGCTCGACAAATGGAGTATGTGACGGTTCACGAAAAACAACACGCAGGATCTACTGCCCGGGTTCCTCTGAAAAAGTGGGGAAGGTCCTGGGGCTGGAAAGGGTTGCTTTCTTCTCGTGGTCTGACAAAATCAAGCTTTGATTTTATGGAGAAAACATGAAGCAGCCTTTTTCACTCTTTCTGGCGTTTAAGTATCTGAAACCGAAGCGATCCATGGTGTCGATCATTACGGTACTGACGATGCTGGGCATTGCGCTGGGTGTTGCGGTCCTGATTGTGGTTCTCTCTGTAATGACGGGATTTGACGATGTGCACAAGGAGCACATGATCGAACTCGACTCGCACATTAAAATCAGTGCGCGCGGTAATTTTAATTTTGATCCCGATCCGGTCGTGGCTGCACTGAAGACGCTGCCGGAGATCACGGCGATTGCTCCGTCCATTGAAGGCTTCGTGATGATGATTCGCGATGGGCAGGCGGTAACGGCCATTATGCGCGGCGTGGATTTGGAGCTGGAGCGCGATATTATCGATGTGGGGTCCTATTTGGTTTCGGGGACGGCGACGCTGGAAGACGACTCTGTTGTGATTGGCGACCGGCTGGCGATGCAGTTGGGCGTATGGGTGGGCGACACGCTTACGGTCTATTCGCCCCAGTGCTTTGTGAGCGAGGATGAACTACGCCTGCCCCAGGAAGTTACCGTGGGCGGGATCTTTTCCGTTGGAATGTATGATGTGGACTCCCGCTTCATGATGACCTCGCTTCCGACTGCTCGGGACACGTTTGCCATGGAAAGCGGGGTACAGTCCCTGCGGGTATTGACCGAGGATCCGTACAAGGTCGATGTCTGGAGCCGGAACATTGAAAACGCCTTTGCCCGGCAGGCGGCGACTGCCGAGGGGCCAGTTTGGCTCCGCCGGCTGTTTACGCAGACCTGGGCCGAGATTCATCAGGATCTTCTCAGTACGTTGAAGGTGGAAAAGGATATGATGTTTATCCTGCTGTGCGGCATATCGCTGGTGGCAACGATGAGTGTTACGAATACACTGATTGCCTTATGCGTTCAAAAGACCCACGAGATTGGCTTGCTCAAGGCGCTGGGGTTTTCATCCGCGCGGGTGGTGGGGGTCTTCTTCCTGTTGGGTTCTGTGCAGGGGCTGATGGGGTGCGTACTGGGGGTGGTGATGGGGGTTTCTGTTTCTAAAAACCTCGATGCGATCCTGAACCTGCTGCGAAAAATAAATCCCGGTCTGCTGTCGGCCCAGTTCTACCAGTTTACGGAGATGCCATCGCACACCACGCTGGGCGATGTTTCCGCTGTTTGTATTATTGTGATGGTGTTCAGTACGCTGGCGGGGGTGCTTCCGGCATGGCGCGCCGCCAAGATGGAGCCAGTGGATGCACTGCGGTATGAATAGATGTGGATTTTAATCATGCTTCATGAGTTAACTCGGCAGAATACAGTGGCGCAAGCTATCCAGCCTGTGCACAAGGCAGGCTGGAACGCCTGCCGCACATCGTTGCTTCGTCTGAAACGGTTCGGTGTTCTTCTGTGTTTATCTGTGGCCTTTTTTTCTGTCGTATCGGTTTGGGCTTCGGTTGACGGCGATCCGGTTTATCAGCGGACGTCAACGAACGGAACAGAGTTTTTGGCGGTACGTCCGTTCTTTTCCAAAAGCGCTGATCCGGCGGGCGAGCGGTGGCGAAAGGATTATCTCTGGCCGCTTTATACGCGGAAAGGGTTTCAGGATGAGTTCTACAGCCGGTTCCTTTTCTTCGGCTATTCAAACGACTTTTCGGCGGACGATGACCGGCATCGCAGGTGGGTGCTGCCAATCTATTTCCAGGGTAGGGATGCCGCAGGCGAAGGCTATTTTTCAATTTTTCCGATCGGCGGAACCATCCATGAGTTTCTGGGGCGCGACGAGATCGTGTTTGCTCTGTTTCCGCTTTTTGCAAAGTCGCATGTGAACGATGTGCATACCACAACGGTGCTATGGCCGATCTATTCCAGAACCCATGGGGGGAAAGTCGATCGCCTGCGTGTCTGGCCATTGTATGGCCGGTCGGATCTGCTCGGAGAATACCACAAAAAATTTGTGCTGTGGCCGATTTACAACTCGGTAGAATATACGAACGACCGCAATCCGGGCGGCGGATTCATTCTGATTCCCCTCTATGGAAGAATCACCACAGAGTTGGCCGACAACTACTGGGTGATCCCTCCGTTTTTCCGCTACACGACCAGCGAGGATCAGCGGATTATCCATGCGCCATGGCCCTTTATTCAAGTGGCGGACGGGGAAATGTATAAGCGCATCTTTTGGCCCCTCTATGGAAAGAAGCGTCTCGGAGCGTTGACGCGCCAGTTTTTCCTCTGGCCACTGGTCTGGAACAATAAGACCGATTATACTGGCTATATCCAGCACCGCCGGTTGGTCGTTCCGATTTTTGCCTATGAAAACGCAGTGGCCACAAAGGCAACCCCGGAGCATGAGGCTGGCGAGGTCTTTAAGAAATACTGGAAGCTCTGGCCGCTGATGAGCTGGGAGCGCGAAGACGGCCGCTCTCGTTTTCGGACTCTGGAACTGTGGCCGCTGCGCGATACGCCGGGCGTCGAGCGGAACTGGGCTTCGTACTGGACGCTCTATCGCCGCATCAACAGGAATGGAGAGATCGGGCACCACCTGTTATGGGGACTTTATCGGCAGACCCGGAATACCAATCAGTTTGAATGGTCTTTACTCAAGGGGCTTGCCGGTTATAAAAAGACGGAGAACAGCCGTCGATACCGCTTCTTGTTTATGGGATTCGGCGAGGAGGAACAGCCATAGCCATCGAAACTTCAGAATGTGATGTAGGCCCGATTTGCTCGGCTGCACATATGGGCGAACTTGTGTTGCGGTTGCTGCATGATGTCGGTCGTGCCATTTTCATGCTGTTGGAGTCCGCCTTTTTTCTCCAGTTTGCATTCAGTCGGCGCAACCGATACGAAACAGTAACCCAGCTGTACATCACGGGAATCAAGAGCCTTGGAGTCATTACGGTGGTGGCCCTCTTTACCGGGATGATTCTCGCATTGCAAACCGGGCTCGAACTGCGCCGCTATGGCCAGGAGGTGTATATCGGCTCTGCCGTCTCGGTTTCCATGATCCGGGAGATGGGGCCATTCATGACCGGGTTGATTATTGCGGCCAGCGTGGGCTCGGCCATTGCCGCCCAGATCGGCACCATGAGCGTTTCCGAAGAAATTGCCGCGCTCGAGGTGATGAGCATCAACCCAAACCGTTTTCTGGTGATGCCGAGGCTCATGGCACTCACCGTGATGATGCCGGTCCTTACCGTCTATACCAATATTCTCGGCATTTTTGGTGGTGCCGTGGTGGGGACCACCCAGCTCGGGGTTTCCATTCAATCCTACATGGATAACGCGACTCAGTTTGCCGCCAACAAGGATCTTTATGTCGGCCTTTTCAAGGCCCTCATTTTCGGGGTGGTCATTGCAACGGTTTCCTGCCACCAGGGCCTGATGACGACCGAGGGCGCCGTGGGCGTCGGCAAGGCAACCCGTCGTGCGGTCATCATTTCCTTTCTGGTGATCCTGGTGCTGGGCTACATGATAACGAGGTTGTTCTACATATGATCCGCTTTGAAAATGTGACCAAGGTGCTGGGCCAAAAACCGGTCCTCGACAAGATTAGTTTCGAGGTGGGCGAAGGCGAAACCTTTGTTATTGTCGGCCTCTCCGGAGCAGGCAAAAGTGTGACGCTGAAGCATATGATCCGGTTAATGCTCCCCGATGAAGGCAACGTGGTGATTGATGGGCAAACGATCAACCAACTGGGGCGTCGCGCACTTCAGGAAATCCGCTCCAAATTTGGTGTGTTATTCCAGAGTGCAGCCTTGTTGCAGTGGATGAGCGTACGCGACAATGTGGCACTTCCGCTACGGGAGCACACGAAGATGCCGGAGGCGGAAATTCTCAAGCTCGTCGATGAAAAACTGGATATGCTGGGACTGCTGGATGCGGGCGATAAGTTTCCCTCCGATATTTCCGGCGGCATGCAGAAGCGTGCCGGGCTGGCCCGCGCGATTATCATGAGTCCGAAGATTGTCCTCTATGATGAACCCACCTCCGGGCTCGATCCGGTAACATCGAGGAGAATTGACGATTTAATCGTGAACATGCGTGAACAGTTGGGTATAACCAGCGTTGTGGTGACGCACGATCTGCACAGCGCGCTGGCCATCGGGTCGCGCATCATGATGCTGCACCAAGGGCGTATTGTGGAGAATGCAACGCCGGAGGAGTTTATTCGCTCGAAGGATTCCACGGTACAGAGCTTCCTCGAATCGCAGTACATTACGAAAAAAGGCAAATGGGAAAAATTGGGCCATGAATAAGTTTGGGCGTGAAGTTACCATTGAAATATTGGTTGGGTTGTTCATGTTTGTCGTGCTGATCTCGCTGGGTATTTTTACCATTGTGCTCAGCCGGGAAAGCTTCTTCAAGGAAACCTACCAGTATGAGTTTGTGTTTTCCGAAATCAGTGGTTTGCGCGAAGGCGACAATGTCTATCTGCACGGCATGAACGTGGGCCGCGTACAGCAAACTTCGCTGAATGACAGCAATGTCCGCGTTTACGTGACTCTCGATGTTCCCATCCAGCTGCGCTATGGCTACAGGCTCGACATCGTTAATGCATCCATGCTCGGCGGCAAGTTTCTTAAAATCTACGAAGGTCCCGACGATGCGCCGGTGCTTGGGGATAATGTTACCATTTTGGGGACTGAGCCCGTGGATGTGATCGAAGATCTCAGTGCTGCAGTCAGCGGACTGCAGGAGATGATCAATGCCGTGAGCGCAGGTCAGGGAACATTGGGTAAGTTGCTCAACGACGATACGATGTATAATAATATGGTGACGATGAGTGATGACTTGAAACAGGTCGTTTCCAGACTCGAAAGCGGTAAAAGTACACTCGGGCGCCTACTGGCCAACGACGACACATTGTATCAGGATTTGTCGGCCACGATGAGTTCACTCAGAACGGTTTCTTCAGGCCTCGAGGCCGGCGAGGGCACCATCGGAAAGCTCCTGACGGACGAGGCGGTTTATACGGATGTAAAAGCTGTCATGGCCAATTTGCATGAAATAAGCGATAGCATTTCCGAAGGGAAAGGCACCATTGGAAGACTGATGGTGGAAGACTCTACCGTATTTGATGACTTGCAGGCCACCATGGCGGCAACGCGTAGTATCTCGGAATCCATTTCTGCTGGTGATGGCACCTTGGGAAGAATGGTTAAGGACGCCGAGTTGTACGACGAAGCTACACTGCTGGTTGAAGATATGCGCGCTGCGATTGACGACCTGCGTGAGGCCTCGCCGATTACGTCATTCGGTAGTATTCTGTTCGGCGCCTTCTAACGTATCGGTGCCATGAGGGCAAAGCCGACCAGCCAAAACGAAGCCCATTGCCCGCATTGCGGACACTTTGCCGGAGCATCTTTACGTTGCTCAAATTGCGGCTCTCCTCTTGAAACGCGGATTGAGTTGAAGGTGTTGAGAACCGGAGCGGTCATCGTGGCCATACTCGGCCTGTTTCTGCTTCACCTCTATGCAATACAACGCGATCTTCCGGCGGTGTCCATTGCCGAAATTTCGCCGCATATGAATTTTGCGTCGGTAAAAATCATGGGCGTTCTCGAAAGCGATGCAAGACCGCTGCGCAGTGGAACGGTTCTTTATGTCATTAATGACGGCACCGGAACCATTCCCGTTTTTTTGAATAATACCGACGTCCGGAACCTCCCAGAGAAAGGCTGCTTTGTGGAGGCGACGGGTAACCTCAGTGTGGGTGCCGGAAACAAGATTCGGATGAGTGCACGAGCGGTAGCGCGGGTTTCATCCCGTTCGGGAAGTCTGGCCCGTACGGTTTCAACCCCGGTCAAACTGAACGAGCTCAGCGCCCGACAGGCGGGAACTCGCTTGCGTGTACGCGGACGGGTCGAGAATCGCGTCGAACCCCCGCCCGGCTCGAAAGCCCCGCATAAAATGACTCTCGCCGATCAGACCGGAAATATCGAAGTGGTTCATTGGTTTGAACCCGCTCAGTCGTGGCAGGTTGGCGATCATCTGGAAGCCTTCGGTATTGTGGATATCTATAAAGGAAAGCTTCAACTCAAGGTGCAGAGTGCAGACGGCTTAACACGTTTGGAGTAGTATTGGTTTTATTTACTGTCATTTTGTCGGTGGTTTCTGGAACCCTCCTTTCCGCCGTGTTGGCTATCCTGCCGGGGTTGCATGTCTATAACATACTGGGATTGGTCATGCTGCTGGTGTACGGCGCTCCGAATGCAGGGTTGAGCGTTGGGCCGGAAACCTTTCTCCCCTTTGCGATCGGGCTGGTCTGTGGATGGGCCATGTTGAATACGATTCCCTCGGTTTTGCTGGGGGCACCGGATGAAAGCGCCATCTTTACGGTGTTGCCCGGACAAAAATATCTGATGAGCGGACGTGGTCATGAAGGGGTAATGATTATTGGCGTCGGTGGGTTGGCCGGTATTGTCTTGCTCCTGTTCGTGATTGGACCGCTTGCTCCAAAGTTTATGCCGGTTGCGCAACATGTATTGATGCCGCACATGCACTGGATTTTATGGGTCATCATCACATTCATTCTGATGAGCGAGTGGCCCCGACGCGGCAATCTCGGCGCGTCGGGGTGGATAAAGTTTTTGGATGCATGGAAGGGGTTGGGGGCCGGTTTGCTGACTTTTCTGCTGGCTGGCTGGCTTGGGTTTGTCCTGCTCTATCGTTCACCAGTCTCGGCTTCCTCCGCCTTTCAAAACATTATGCCGGCCTTTGTCGGATTGTTTGCGGTTCCGTGGTGCCTGCTCAATATGATTAGTGGTGTGGAGGTGCCTGAACAAAAAACGGGGGCGGTGCTTGGCATCAACAGCAGCATCATTCTGCGCAGTGCCGCTGCCGGGGGGCTGGGCGGCGGCTTTGCTGCGTTCTTTCCGGTGGTCACCGGCGGCGTTGGAGGCTTGCTGGCCGGGCATGCCACGGCCCAGCGTGATGAGCGGGTTTTTATGATGAGCCAGGGCGTTTCGAAAATGGTCTATTATGCCGGTGCGCTGCTGCTTTTCTTTGTGCCTGGATTAAATCTCACCCGCGGCGGCGGGGCGTGGATGATCAAGGGGTTTTATGCGCCGCAAGGATGGGGCGATTATCTACTGGCGCTCGGGTGCATCGCCTTGTCGGGAGCACTTTCATTTTTGCTGTTGTCGCCTCTTTCGCGTTTTGTGCTTTGGCTATCTGCACGTGTGCACTATCGCACGCTTTCGGCCATTGCGTTGCTGATCATGCTGGCATTGGTTTTTACGGTTACCGGTTGGCCGGGGCTGGCGATCCTGCTGGTCGGTACGGGCATTGGCCTGGTTCCGGTGCTGTTTGGTTCGCGCCGGCTCAACTGCCTTGGCATTCTGCTCCTGCCGATGGCCTGTAATCTATCCGGATTCGGTCCGGTCGTGGCCGCCTTCCTCGGATTGATATGACGAGCGAACCCAGTCGAGCAGCTCGTCTCTGTTGGTAAAGCGATCTTCCATCTGGGCGTCGTAGGCTTCCTTTAGAATTTTGCCGATGAACCGGCCTTCTTTGAACCCCATTTTAATCAGGTCATGGCCGGTCAGCCAGGGTTCCGGCAGAATCGGTTCGTTGGCCATCTCTTCCATGTAGCCGAGGATGTGGTCATAGTTGTCGAGCATGGCATGGCTGCCGAGACAATCGAGCCGATGCAGTTCCATTTCGAGATCGAAGGTTTCCGCACCGATCAGTTTTCGGAGTTTGGCGGGCCTCATTTTCTGGACATCCATGAAGCGCATGTGGCCGCGAATCGCATCGACAATATGTTTCCGCTCCTTGGTGGGAAATCTTAGCCGGATCAATATTTCATCCGCCATGTCGGCCCCGACGCCGGCGTGACCATCGAATCGGAGCCGCAGCTTGCCATCCGTGCCGGGGCCGATGTGGGCGGTGGACGGTTTTCCCACATCGTGCAGCAGAATCGTATAGGCCAGTTCCCGCGCGGTGTAGGCGGGCTTGGCTTCGGATCGTGGGGCAGACTTTCCAGTCGGCCCTTCATTCATCAGATTGAGCATGAGCACGGTATGCTCAAACACATCGCCTTCCGGGTGAAACTGGGGCGGTTGCCCTTGCCCGATCATCGGAAGGATTTCTGGTAGGATGTGTTCTAGCAGCCCCGTGGTGTGGAGATGGTTGAGTGCATCGCCGGACTTCAGGCTATCGGTCAGGGTGCGCGTGAGTTCCTGTTCGATTCGTTCTGCACTGATGCGTGTCATTAACGAGGCTAGAGCGAGGATGGCGGCCTCGGTATCCGAATCGAGTGTAAAGCCCAGGGTGTGCGTAAAGCGTATGGCTCGCAGCATGCGAAGATGGTCTTCGCGGAATCGTTCGATCGGGTTGCCGATGGCCCGCACGAGGCCTTGCTCCAAATCACGCTGGCCACCGACATAGTCGTGCAGCTCCTCTGTGATGGGATCAAAAAACATGCCGTTGATGGTGAAGTCGCGCCGCAGCGCATCCTCTTCGGCGGCACAGAATTGAACGGCTTCAGGGTGTCGCCCGTCGAGAATGCCTGCATCCTTGCGGAAGGTGGCGACCTCTGTAGTTGTTTTTCCATCAATGACCGCAATCACACCAAATGCTTTACCGATTGCGAGTGTCTTGGGAAAAAGCACCTCAACCTGATCCGGCAGGGCGCTGGTCGCCACGTCATAATCCTTGGGCTCACGTTTGAGCAGTTGGTCGCGGACGCACCCACCGGCAAGATAGGCGGTATGGCCTTCCTGCTGCAGGGTTTCGATCACCATTCGGGCGGCGGTTTGTTGGGCAATTGTGCTCATATATCTTTTAACAGTTAATCAGATGAACTATAGTCCCCGTACTGTGTCGAAGGAAACATATAAGAAAAGGATCCTCCTGTATGAAAAAACCGGTTTTTGTTTTCTGTTTTCTATTTGCATTACTCCTTTCTGGCGGGGCTCAAACTGGCGATCCATATAGAGTCGAGGCTCGTCTGGAGGAGGGGTTGGTTGTTCTCCATGTAACCATTCCCGATCAGCATTATCTCTATGCAGACTATTTTAAGGTAACCGATGCCGTGGGGAACGAGCAACAACCCGTTAGTCTTCCCGAGGCCGCATTCATTACCGATCCGAATTCCGGCAAGCCCAAACCCGTGTTCAATCAGTCGTTTACCGCATCCTACCAATGGAATCCGGCGGATACAGGGGCGGGGGCTTTTCTTGTTCAATATTGGGGCTGCAACGATTCAGTCTGTTTTATTCCACAAACAAAAGTCGTGGAACTTTCGCCCGGTGAAGTCGAGCCAGTGAAAGATAGCGCGCGGGTCGCCGATAAAGCTGAACAGCCCGTGCAATCCGATTGGCAGAAGGAACTGGAAGACTTTCAGGTGGTTGCCGTCGATGTGGGCTATAAAAAACCGGCCGATTTTATTGATTTCATTGAAAACGGAACGGCGGTTGATAACATCAGCGGGTTTAAATTTTTTCTGACCGACCCGGTTGCCTTTGTGCGTGAGTCCGGACTGGCGGTGACGATTCTATTTATTCTGCTCGGAGGTCTGGCGCTGAACCTGACGCCCTGCGTGCTGCCCATGATTCCGATCAACCTTGCCATTATCGGGGCGGGAGCCCAGGCCGGCTCAAAAAGCCGGGGCTTCGCATTGGGTGCGGCCTATGGAGCCGGGATTGCATTGGTCTACGGACTCCTCGGTTCACTGATCGTGCTGACCGGATCTCGCTTCGGAACCATTCAGGCCAACCCCTGGTTCAACCTCGTGATTGCATTGATCTTTGTGGTACTGGCGCTGGCGATGTTTGATGTAATCCATATTGATTTCTCCCGCTTCCAATCCAAGGTGGGTGGCGGGGAACATAAGCAAGGCAGTTTCGTCGTTGCCATCACCATGGGTTCCGTTGCCGCGTTGCTGGCGGGTGCCTGTGTTGCGCCGGTCGTGATTTCTGTATTGCTGCTAGCCACCAGCATTGGTCCGGAGGGCTTGATTCTTCCGTTCGTACTCGGTTTCGGAATGGCGTTGCCCTGGCCGTTTGCCGGAGCTGGACTCTCCTTCCTGCCCAAGCCCGGCAAGTGGATGGAATATGTGAAATACGGCTTTGGGGTCGGTATTATCTTCTTCGCCTTCTATTACGGCCACCTCAGCTACCGCGCCTTCCGTCCGTCCGACATCACCTCGCACGGAGAGGTGAAGGGGCATCTGATCGTGGATGGTACAACCAACGAAGGACTTGCCGACGCGTTACGAACCGCAAAGGTGACGGGAACGCCGGTGCTCATCGACTTCTGGGCCAGCTGGTGCAAAAACTGCCTGGCGATGGATAAGACCACCTACAAAGACGAAGCGGTAAAAGCCAGACTGAAAAACTACACCTTCATCAAGTATGTGGCCGAGGACTTTGATCACGAGAACACAAAGGCCGTGATGGATCATTTCAGCGTGCAGGGGTTGCCCACATTTATTGTGCTCAAAGCCAGATAGCGCCTATTCATCAGGCAGTTTTTCAATCGGCAACCAGTCCAGCACACGTTGGATGGTTGTGTCCCAGAACCCCCATTCGTGTTCGCCGGGAAATTCTTCGTAGGTGAGGTCGAGACCGGCTTCAGTCGCCTTGTCGCGGAAGGTGACCGAATCCGCATATAAATAATCTTCGGTACCGACGCACGCATAGAATTTTGTTGCGGGTATGGCGGCCATGCTTCCGAGTTGCGCAATCAGATCGTGGTGCGAGCAGGGTACGGACTGAATGTCGCCGAACACCGCCTTGAATGCGCGTACACGATGGTCGAAGAAGTCATCATCGACATGCGAGGCAAGATCGAGTGCGCCCGACAGCGATGCCGCCGCGGCATATTGGCCGGGGCAGTCCATGGCAAGTTTCATGGCACCATAGCCGCCCATCGAGAGTCCGGCCACAAACGTTTCTTTCCAGTCAGAGGAAACGTTGAACCATCGTTTGACGAGCATAGGCAGTTCCTCTGCGCAGAAGGTCCAGTAGTTGGAGCCATGGGACATGTCGCGATAGAAGCTTTTGTAGGCATCGGGCATGACGACCACGAGATTATAATGCTGAGCATAGCGTTCGATGGAGGTTCGCCGGCTCCAGATGGTGTGGTCGTCGGACAGGCCATGAAGGAGGTAGAGCACTGCCGGCGGCTGGTCCCATGCTTCCGGGTGCTCCGGAAGGATGACGCTCATGCCGAGCGAAAGGTCGAGGATTTCAGAATCAAACCGGGTGTCGAGCAGGGCCATGGCTTAGTTCCCGTTGCCTTCGGTCTCGGGCTTCCGGATGGCCACGAGGATATCGCCAAGCTGTAAGCGGGTATTCGGGCCGGGGTCGAATGCAGTGTGCCCGTTAAGGTGTTTCACGGCAATGACCATGCAACCGAGCGTTTGCCGAACGCGCGCTTCGGCAAGGGTTTTTTCGAGCATGTCGCTTTCTTCCGTAATCTCATGTTCAAAGACCTGCAGCTCAATATTTTTATCGCTCGTAACAAGTTCCACCAGATCAACCACCGATGGGCGGGTGACGAGTTGTGCGATCTGGCTGGCTCCGGTAGAAATCGGGGAGACTACGCGGCGCGCCCCGGCTTTGTGGAACTTTCGGGAGCTGTCGGGATCATGCACGCGCGCGATGATGCGCAGGCCGTGGCAGAGTCCGCCGGCCGTCAGGGTCAGGAAAAGGTTTTCCGGGTCGCTATTCAGTGCGGCCACCAGGGAGTCGGCGTTGCAGATATTTGCCGCTTCCAGTATTTCCTCATCCGTGGCATCGCCCTGGATGCAGGGAATGCCAAGCTCGCCCAGCCGTTTGACGATATCCTCGTTTTCCTCAATCACCACAAAGCGGGTTCCGGCGGTCTGAAGTTCGGAGACAACCCGACTGCCGGTACGGCCATATCCGCAGATAATGGCGTGGTTCTTCAATTGGGCAATTTTCTTCATCATGGTTCTTCTCCCTAAAACATTGGACAGGCTGCGCTGGAGCATGAATTCGGCAAGGCGGGTTAGAAAATACGCCATCACGCCCACGCCGAACAGGATGAGCAGGATGGTAAAGATGCGCCCGGGGTCGGTGAGCGGATGAACCTCCATAATGCCCACGGTGGAAACCGTGATGACCGTCATATAGAAGCAATCCAGCCAGGGCCAGGCTTCGATCCATCGATACCCGATCACGCCTGCCAGCAAAACGGCTGCAATGCCAATGATCCCTCTTCGGAGCCCCGTGGTCAGTTGTTGGTTGATTCCCTTGAACCTCATGCAGCCATTAAAACGAATTCATTCAGCTCTTTCCAAACATTATTCATTTTTAGTAGCGTTGGGTTCAATGGTTTCAATGCACCCAATCACTAGAAAACTGTTTCTGTCTCAGGTCGTGCTGCTGGCTGGACTCCAATCCATGGCCGTTTCCGCAAAATCTGCATCGGGCAGTGTTTCGCTTTCCTATATTGCACGGCTCTATTCCATGCGCGTTTCAGCCGCCGGGAAAAAGGTGCTGCTGAAGAACAAATGGAACACCATCGAATTCGAGACCAATGCGCGCCGTGCATGGATCAATGGCGTGTTGGTCTACCTTCATTATAAATGCCACAGGCAGGGAAGCGGATGGGCCATCGTCGAGGCCGACTTTAAACAGGGAATCGATCCCATCATGCGCTCCTATGCCCATGTGCCCTCGAAAACGCCGAGGATGGTGGTGCTCGATCCCGGCCATGGCGGCAAGGATACCGGAGCCACCGGAAAACGAAAGGTCCACGAGAAAAAGGCGGTTCTGTCCATCGCCAACCGGGTTAAGGCGCATCTCGAATCAAAGAAGATCAAGGTGATGATGACCCGCACTTCGGACACCTATCTTTCGCTTCAGCAGCGGTGCGACTTTGCGTCAAAAGTCGGAGCCGACCTGTTCATCAGCATTCATGCGGATGGCGCGGCGGATCCCTCGGCCAACGGAGTGGAAACCTTTGCCATGACGGCACCCGGTTATTATTCCAGCAATCACTATGGCCAGCCCGCCGATCGGTCGGCCTGCAACGGCAACCTGTTTGATGCGGCGAATGCCGTACTGGCCTTTTCGATTCAGAGCAATCTGGTGAAAACCTCGAAGCGCAACGACCGCGGAATGCGGCGTGCCCGCTTCTTTGTGCTGAAAAATTCGCCCTGTCCCGCTGCGCTGGTCGAATGTGGGTTCCTGACCAATCCCACGGAAGAATCGCTCATGATCGATGCTGACTACCGCGAAGCCGTCGCCCGCGGCATCTCCAACGGCATTCTCGGCTACATGACTCTCGTCAAACGCGCCGCAAAATAACATTACGGATGAGCGGATCCTGTCGTGAGCCCGAACCCCTGAACGCGAAGCGATAAATAATTTACGCACTAAATAGTGCCCGGAGGAAATGGTTCTCTGGAATCCGTTGTAGCATCCAGTATCGGCCCTAATGGAGTGAAAGCTGTTTCTTTTGGTGTTGGTTTCGGTGAATATTTCGAGCGCGGAGTTTTTTGGTCATGCTGCTGAAAAAACGGGACGGGATGCTTGTGCTGGACGAGACATCCGCTTACTATGTTTTCTTCTTTATTTTACTGGATTTCGAGGAGATTTTGGATGGAGATGGGTTCGGCGGATATTAGGCGGATGCAGCGCATTTTGCGGCATCGGCTGTTGAATATTGTGTCGGGAGTAAAGTCGGCCAACAGCATGCTGGCCTCCCTGCTTGATGAACGCCTGACGCCGCGCGAGCGTGAATATTTTCCGCTGATTCAGAAGGAGTGCGATCAGGTAAGCGTGATCGTCAATCGCATGGAAAATCTGTTTGGTGAAATTCCTGCTCCCGAGCCTGCGCCACTTGATGGCGTTCTGCCTTCCATTATGAATGACCTGCAAGGTAATCATCCGATGGCGGAGATCCATCTGGACGTGGACCTTGCGCAATCTGACCGCAAAGTATGTGGAACGGTGCTGAAGACGGCATTATCCGAAGCGGTGGGCAATGCTTTTGAAATTTCTAGAAAACCCATCACCATCCGCGTGCGTGATGCAGGCGATGCCTGCGCTGTACGGGTGGTGGATCAGGGCGATGCGGTTTCTGAAGAGGTTTGCGAGATGGCCTTTGAGCCGTTTTATACCGGACGCCCCCGGCAAATCGGTATCGGATTGTCGATCGCGGACCGCATGGTTTCGGATCGGGGTGGAAGCGCATCGTTCAAGACGGGTTCGGATGGTAATGTTGTGGAATTTATTCTGCCGTATATGTAGGAAAAGAGAGTGGAGATGGTCGCATGGCGCAACAGGTAAAGTTTGACGATTTGAAGGTGCTCGTAGTTGAAGACGACGCATTGCTGCGCCGTGTAATTTACGACAGCCTGATCAGTTCCGAATGCGAAGTGATGGCGGCGGACTCTCTGCATGATGCGCGGCAGCTGCTGGCATCGGACGTTTTCGATGTAATGATTTCAGATATGCGGCTTCCGGATGGGGATGGTCTTGAGCTGATGAAACAGCAAAAGGAAGAGCACCCTTCAATGGAAGTGGTTGTGATGACCGCCTACGCGAATGTCGATACGGCGGTGAAGGCGATTAAGGACGGTGCTTTCGACTTTCTCTCCAAGCCGTTCGAGGACGGTGAGCTCTACAAAATCCTCCGTAACATCGAAGAGAAACGCAAGCTTTCGCAAAAAGTTGCTACTTTGACCGAGCAGTCCATGCGCGAATTGGATGGCTTTATCCAGTTCGATCAGATGATCGGAACCGCGGCCATGACCCAGATCTTTGAAATGGCGGAGCGGGTGGCGAAATCCGAGGCGACCGTGCTGATTCTGGGCGAAAGCGGATCGGGCAAAGGGATGCTTTCGAAGGCGATCCATCGTTCCAGCCCGCGCGTGAATGAACCTTTTGTGGAAATCAACTGTTCGGCCATCCCCGAGCATCTGCTGGAAAGTGAACTCTTTGGTTATGAAAAGGGTGCGTTTACGGATGCCAAAAACAAGAAGATGGGCCTTTTCGAGGTTGCGGAGGGCGGTACCATCTTCCTCGACGAGATTGGCGACATGGATCAATCGCTGCAGGCCAAGGTGTTGAAGGTGCTGGAAGACCGCGAATTCCGCCGGTTGGGTGCGCTGAAAACCAGCAAGGTGGATGTCCGGATTCTGGCCGCAACCAACCGCGACCTGAAAGAGCTGGTGGCGGAAGGAAAATTCCGCGAAGACCTCTATTACCGTCTTTCCGTAGTTCCGATCGAAGTTCCGCCGCTGCGCGAGCATCTGGAGAGTATCGAGCCGATGGCCAACTATTTCCTGCAGCTCTTTTCCAAGCAGATGGGCCGTAAGATGAAAGGTTTTGAGCCGAGTGCGCTGAAACTGTTGTCCTCCTACGACTGGCCGGGCAATGTTCGCGAATTGCGCAATGTAATTGAACGTGGACTGATCCTTAGTGACGGCAATGTGGTGAAAACCAGCGCGCTGGGGCTGAGCGCGAGTCCGGCGATCGCCGCCTCGGCGGAAACCACTTCGAGTGGGGGCGGAGACGAGGGTATGCTTCCGCTCGCCGAAGTCGAAAAGCGCCATATTCAACGGGTGTTGGAAAATCTGGATGGCAACCGCAAGGCTGCGGCTGAGGTGCTGCAAATCCATCGGACAACACTATATAAGAAAATCGAGACCTATGAGCTCGGTTCAGAGGTCGAATAGTACCACTCGCCCGATTCGGTTTTCTCTAGCTTCCTTTTATTTTTGATTGATGGAAGAATTATTCCATCATTGTCATAACTCATTCATATAGAATGGTTAGTTGATCTGTTTCCGGGTATTTCCCCCGTTTTTTCGTGCCAAAAAGTAATAAAACCCCCTCCCGCTATGCACTGTGGCATCGTCCCTGCTTACTACCTCTCAATGTAAAATGAGCGTAGCGAAAAGGAAAATGGTGCGAGATGAAAACGAAAAAGAACAAACGGACAAGTCGTTTTGGGTTGGATTGGTCAACTTGTTCAACCGGGAATGCCTCCAGTTTGGGCGGTTCGAAGGAGATTTTCGACCTGACGGCTACGGTGGGGGGGCGCTATCGCCAGCACCTGCGCGATGTTGTTAGGGAAATCTACACGCACGCGGCCGTCTAAGGCTTGATCGATTTAAAAACCGTACGGATGCGGTTTTAAAGGAAGGGTAACACCATGACAGAAGTAGCGAATGAAATGGAAGAGGCAAGAGCCATGACGCTCCAGGGTTTGGATGAATCCGAGGAGGCATTGGAAGTCTTAAAGCAGGAGTGTGTCAGCGCTTCTCAACTCTTAAAGAACGATATGATCCAGGGGGCCAGTGCGATTCCTCAGGTGGTGGATGCGATTCATCAGTTCATTGTTTTTGAACAGCAGATTATTGATCTGTTTGAGGTTGATTCAACAACTATACAGCTCGGTTCCGACTCGCTCTGGCAAGTGGAACTGGACATGCACGATCTGTTGGTTGAATTCGGCAACAAATCTGACGAGACCGATTTTATGGGGGTGGCGGATCTTCTGGGCAACAAAATGTGCGAGTTGCTGGAGCGCTTCCGGGGCCTGCTTTCTGTGTTAAAGCAATCCATTCAGAGCAATGGAACCGATTAGTATGAAACCCTTTTCACCCTGTAATGCAATTCGGCAGTGGGATAAGCAACGTTCGGGTTGTCGAGAGCTGCTAATTGCTTACGGTGGTATGTGTGCCCGGAGTATTGGGTTTTTGCTTGAGCATATGGCGCCGGGCGGGCGGGTTTTCTGGCTCGAGAACGATTTGCCGGAACTCACTCCCGATCTGGAAGAGGCCTGTGCGCAGGGCCGTCTCGGAATTTCCGCTGTCGACGACCACTCCACCGGGGTGTTCTTTGATTTGTATGACCCATTGGAGGGCCTCAATATTGTGCTGCTCAATGCGGAACAAGCTCCGATGGACGATCAGAAACGCTGTTTTGGAAAGCTGCGGGATATTCAGGAACAGATGCGGTTGCAGTTGTTCAGTACCGGAACATTGGTTACGAAAGGTCCTCAGTGGCAACGTAATACGCTGATAAATCTTCCCCATGTTCTAAGGAGTCCGGGCGTGAGCGTGCTGCATGGAAATTTTCAGGATAAGCCGGCGCTCGTGGTCGGGGCGGGACCTTCTTTGAACGATGCCATGCCTTATATTAAGGAAATTCAGGACCGTGTCCTGATTCTTTCCACGGGCACCGCTTTAACCCCCCTGCGCAAGGCGGGCATTAAACCCGATCTGGTGATTGCCGTTGATGCCAGCCATCTGGTTGAAAAACAATTTACCGTGCCCTGCAACGATCTGTTCTTTGTTGGGGCCACCATTGTCTGTTCGGAGATTCCCGGCCGGTTTAAGGGGGAATTTTATAGCCTGCTCGATTCCAATCCGATTGACCAATGGGTCCGTTCGATCAGTAATGTTGACGGTAAGCTGATGGCGGGAGGAACGGTTACCGCATGTGGAATGGATCTGGCCAAAGAGATGGGATGCGACCCGATCATTAGTGTCGGGCTGGATCTGGCTTATGCCGATGACGGCCATTCACATGCCTCGGGAACGATGTATCATGGCCGGAAGGTTGAGCGGAATCATCTTATGCCGGTGGAGGGAAACTGGCAGGAGCATGTGTATACCACGCGCCAGTTCAAGTGCTATGTCGATTTGATCCGACAATACGTTCAAAACCATTCCGAAAAGCGATTTATCAATATTACCAATGGCGGGGCCCGGATCGAGGGCATGGAGATCTATAAAACAGCGTTCCTTCCCAATCTGGTTCATGAGCCGTTTGATGCGGCTGGATTGATTGAAGAACTACATGTTTCCAATATTCCGCCGTTGACCGGTCAGGCGCAGCAGGGCCTGGATCACATTGTTGAATATCTCGACGAGGTTCAGAACATTTGTCGAGTGGGAGCCATGGCCAGCAATCGTCTGATGCTGATGAACCGGTTTCCCGAGCGGGCCGATCCGGATGAAATGCGCACTTGTATGCAGGAAATTCGTGATATTGACGAAGCGTTGGATGGTGGCAGTTCCGATTATGAATTTCTGAAAATGAGTCTGTGGCCTGCGCAATATGCGCTTTCCGCCGAGTCAAAGCGGGAAGAAGAAGGTCCGGACAGCAGTCGAGCGATGCTGAGCCGATCAAGACAGTTTTATGAGCAGGTGGCAGGGGCTGCCCGATGGACGAAGCAGTTGATTTTGAGCTGCCGTTCAGTATTAGAACAGCGTGCGGCATAGGACTTGCTTACTGGTAGTTTGAAGAAACCAATGGAAAGGTGGATAAAATGGCAGAATTAAATAAATATCAACAAACAGCGGTCACAACTGCGACCGCGATGGAACTCGTACTGATCGTATATGATGAATGTATTCGCAGCCTGGAAAAGGCTGAGGAAGCGTTTAATATGCAAGGTCCGGATCGCATTGAGCTGATTGGCAATAATTTGCTGCGGGCTCAGGATACCATCACCGAACTGTCCCTCTCGCTGGATTTGGACAGGGGCGGCGAAATCTCCGAGAATCTAAGTCGGTTGTACGACTTCATGACTCATCATCTGAGCCAGGCTAACATTCATCAGGAACTGAAGCCGGTCCAGGAAGTAAAACAGCTGATGGTTGATCTGCGCGAAGCGTGGGGAACAGTGGCAGAACAGGAACCGGCTCAGGAAGAAAATGCGGATATCCTCATTGGAAGCCGTAGTGGTCGAATCAGCCTTGCTGGGTAGAGTGGGTTCTTGATGTCGTTGTTGGAACATTTGGAGCAGATGGAAGAGCGGATGGAAAACTGCGTCTTGCAGAACCGGTTCGACACTTTCAATCAGCTTGCGGCGGACCGCCTGCTTCTGTTGAAAAAGGTGATGAAGTCGCCTGATAAAGAAGCCTTGCTTGCCGTGACACGCAAGCAGACTGAACGCTGGGTGGAACTGCTCAGTGGGCGAATCGGGCAAATGCGGATGCGGCGTGCGCAAGCGCAAGCACTCTCTGGATATGGCCCGGCGGCCCGTACCGGTCGGGTAATCAACCGTTCGTTATAATCACAGTTCACAAATTTTAAGTGCTTGGAAGCGTCCATCATTGGATCTTTCATGAGGGTTGGACAATCCAGCCCGCGCGGGGCTATTCGGTTCTCGAAGCTCCACATGCGCCCGTCTGTGGCGTCGCCAATCGTCGATAAATTCCTGTGGCATCCCGCCTGCTATATAGTGCGGTATGGATACAAATTCGCTAGGGATGGGAGACGGAGGGCTGGGTGTGATTCGCACCTTGCTTTCATTGATTTTAGTCATCGGCATGATGGTGGCCGCCTACTATTGGCTGAAGCGGCGCGGCACCGTTCCGGGCGCAACAACCCGGCGTATGCGCGTGGTTGAACGGCTGCCGATTGACGCACGACGAAGCCTTCTGCTGCTGGAAGTGGATGGCGAAGAGCTCGTCGTTGGAGTGGGCAGCGATACACTTTCCCCGATCAAAAGCTTGAAGAAAAAGGGTGGGGATGATGCGTAGGCGATTCGCAATTGCTCTCCTGCTTTGTTTTGGGGCCTGCTTTGCCGCATGGGGGCAGCAGGCTTCTTCTTCTCCCACTGCGTTTGCGGTGCCGGGCGTAAATATTCAGATTGGAACCCCGAGCGGCGACCCCAGCGGGCTTGGCCAGTCCATCCGCATTGTTATGCTGCTGACGGTGCTCAGCCTTGCTCCTTCATTTGTGATTCTCACCACATCGTTCACGCGGATCCTGGTGGTGTTTGGTTTTCTTCGGCGCGCGCTCGGTACGCAGTCCGCGCCGCCTGCACAGGTCCTGGCAGGGCTGGCGCTCTTCCTGACCATCTTTATCATGCTTCCCGTCTGGAAGGAGATCAACGAGACTGCAGTCAAACCCTATCAGGCTCAGGAGCTTTCCGCTGAACAAGCGTGGATGGAGGGCTTCAAGCCCTTGCGAAAGTTTATGGCCAGCCAGACCGGCAATACGGAATATGGTCTTTTTGTGGAGCTGAGCGGTCAGCCGGCAGCGGAACTTGATCAGGCAGAAATGAACATTCTCGTGCCGGCCTTTATTCTGAGCGAGTTGAAGACGGCTTTTAAACTGGGCTTCCTGATCTATCTCCCGTTCGTGCTGATTGATTTGGTGACGGCCACGGTGCTGATGTCGCTGGGTATGATGATGCTTCCACCCATGATGATTTCGCTCCCGATCAAGATTCTGTTTTTTGTTTTGGCCGATGGATGGACGATTCTGATTCGTGGTATTCTGGCCAGTTTTTATTGAGGTGGTGAAATGACTCCTGAAGCTGCATTAACCATTTGCCATTACACCGTTGTCACCGCTGCAAAGCTGTCCGCGCCCTATTTGCTGGGAGCGGTGATTGTGGGTGTGCTGATGAATGTGTTTCAGACCGTAACGCAACTTAAAGATCAGTCGCTCACCTTTATCCCGAAGGTGGCCGTGATCGGGGTAGTGGGGCTGCTGGCCATGCCGTGGGAAATCAATGTAATCCTGGGCTATTTTAATTATATTATTGAACTGTTCGGTACGGTTTAGAGGGCTTCCCGTGGATCTGACCCTTCCCATATATCCCATCTCGGCGCTGTTGGTGCTTTTCCGCTTTGCCGCCCTGGTGGGAATGACTGCAATTTTCGGGCGTAATATGATTCCTGTGCGTGTGCGCATGATGATTGCCGTTGCGCTCACCTGGTTTGCCGTTATGCACCTGCCGCCGGAATGGTCCGCGTACTGCGAGGGGATCACCACGACGCCCGCGCTGGTGATCGCTATATTGGGAGAAATCATGCTCGGTGTGGCGATGGGGCTGGTGTGCGATATGTTTTTTGCCATTCTGAATTTAACCGGTTTTGTGCTCGGTCGTGAAAGTTCGCTGTCCATGGCGCAAATGGTAGATCCCTCCAGCGGGCAGAATGACATGATCATCAGCTCGATCTTCTCGATTTTGTTGACGCTGTTGGTGCTGCTTTGGGACGGACATCTTTATTTCATTAAGCTGGTCATGGGTAGTTTCAAGGTACTGCCGCCCGGATTCTTTTGGTTCCGCACGGAGTTGCTGGAAATGTATACGCTGCTCGGTTCCGATATTTTCGAGTGGGGCGTGCGCTTTGCGCTGCCGGCCATGGTGGCCGGCATGCTCGTCGGCGCGGTGATGGGCCTGATGGCCAAGATGGCACCTGAATTCAATGTTCTTTTTCTATCCCTGCCGATTCGCCTCGGAGTAGGCCTGACGGTGTTGAGCTTCTTCCTCCTGTATGGCCGCGATCCGCTCTACCGCATTTTTGAAACCATGCTGATGCATGCAAAATATGTATTGGGAGGCATCTAGGGATGGCCATGCTTTGTCCAGAACAGGGTCCCGATGGCAAGACCGAGCGCGGGAGTGAAAAAAAACGGCAGGATGCCCGGAAAAAGGGCAAGGTGGTGGTCTCCAATGAGGTGGTGAATTTTGCGGTTATCGCCAGTTGCATGATTGTCTTTGTTCTGATTCTCCCCGTTTTACGACGGCACCTGTTCGGCATGATGCAACTCTGGTCGCAACTCGATGTGAAATCGGATTGGAATACTCGCTTTATCACGCTGCTCTTCCAGCAGGCGGGTGTGCTCTGCGCGATCGGCATTATGCCCGTGGGGCTTACGGCTGTGGTTGGCTCCACAATTGCTACAATGGCCCAGACCAAGCCGCTGTTTGAAACAGAATCGCTTAAGCTTAAGTTGGATGCCTTGAATCCGGTGAACGGCGTTAAACAACTGTTTTCCAAGGATAGTATTGCCAAGCTATTTCTCTCGCTGTTGAAGGTGTTCATTATTTCGCTCGTCGTTTGGGGGGTCGTGAAAAAACAACTTGGGGAACTTATATTCCTCAATCGCCTGAGCGTTACGGAGGGCATTCAGTGGTTCATGATTCTGCTTGTCCATATCGTTGTGCGCATCCTCGCGCTCTACATCCTGATTGCCGTGATCGACTGGATTAAGGAAAAACGTAAATTCGAAGCCAGTATCATGATGACCAAGCAGGAAGTCAAAGATGAGCAGAAATCATACGAGTCCAGCCCGCAGATGAAACAGAAGATGAAGCGCACGATGCGTGAACTCTCTGCGGCCCGCATGATGGCGGCGGTGCCGGATTCCACCGTGGTGATCACCAACCCGACCTTCCTGGCCATTGCCATCAAATATGATGCCGATTCCATGGGCGCACCGATCGTTGTTGCAAAAGGAAAGCGTAAAACCGCCTATCGCATCCGCGAACTGGCTGCTGAAGCAGGTGTGCCGTTGCTCGAACGCAAACCGCTGGCGCGTGCGATGTATAACAAGGTCGAAATCGGCAAGCCGGTACCGGCGGAATACTACGAAGCCGTGGCCGAACTGCTCGCCTACCTCTACCGCATGGGCAACAGCCATGTCCGCCAGCAGCTTCAAAAACAATAATCCTAAAAACAGAAATGGACGAGTTTGCTGCAGCCACAAGATTTTGAAG
>CAZWZW010000009.1:0-35577 GCA_964639125.1 uncultured Verrucomicrobiota bacterium | reverse complement strand
CGGAGGTATTCGCCGACTTCTTCGACGAGGTGTCCGCGGATTTCTGCATTGATTGCAACAAGCACCTTGTTGTCGACGCTGTTATCGGTCAGCTCCAAGCCCTTCCCGATCACATCGGTACCGACCTGCGCCATGAAATCCTTCAGCAACGGTTCGGCCGCGTGCGCAAAGAGGTAGCAACCATATTCGGCGGTGTCCGAAATGATGCGGTTCATTTCGTAGAGTTTCTTACGCGCAATCGTGTTGGCGATCAGCGGCGTTTCGTGCAGCGACTCATAGTAGGCGGATTCCGGCTCGATGCCGGCTTCAACCATGGCTTCGAACGCAAGCTCAACGCCGGCTTTCACCATGGCAACCATCAGGATGCCCTTGTCGAAGTATTCCTGCTCGGTGATTTCAACGTCAGCCGCAGGCGTCTGCTCGAAAGCCGTCTTGCCGGTGGCTTCGCGCCAGGTCAGCAGCTTCACGTCATCATTGGCCCAGTCTTCCATCATGGTGCGGGAAAACTCGCCGGAGAAAATATCGTCCATGTGCTTTTCAAACAACGGACGCATGATGTCCTTAAGATCTTCCGCCAAGTCAAACGCCTTGATCTTCGCCGGATTGGAAAGGCGGTCCATCATATTGGTGATACCGCCCTGCTTAAGTGCTTCGGTGATGGTTTCCCATCCATACTGGATAAACTTGGCGGCCCAGCCGGCACCGATGCCTTCGGCAACCATTTTGTCGTAGCAGAGCAATCCGCCCGCCTGCAGCATGCCGCAAAGAATGGTCTGTTCGCCCATGAGGTCGGACTTTACTTCCGCCACGAAAGAGGATTCGAGCACACCGGCACGGTCGCCGCCCTGTGCAGAGCAGAGCGCCTTCGCGATTTCAAGACCATCCCCGTTCGGGTCGTTTTCGCCATGCACGGCGATGAGGGTTGGAACACCGAAGCCTCGCTTGTATTCTTCGCGCACTTCGGAACCGGGTGATTTCGGGGCAACCATGATGACGGTCAGATCTTTGCGAATCTGGGTGCCTTCTTCCACAATGTTGAAACCGTGGGCATAGCAGAAGGTTGCACCTTCCTTCATCAGCGGAACCACTGCTTTAACGACAGCGGTATGCTGTTTATCGGGCGTCAGGTTCATCACGATGTCGGCGGAGGGAAGCAGTTCTTCATAGGTCCCAACGGGGAATCCGTTTTCAGATGCATTGAGGAACGACTGGCGCTTTTCCGTAATCGCGGAATCGCGCAGCGTATAGGAAACGTCGAGTCCGCTATCGCGCATGTTGAGGCCCTGATTGAGCCCCTGGGCACCGCAACCCACGATTACGATCTTTTTGCCCTTGGCATATTCACAGCCGTTAGCGAATTCATCGGCATCCATGAACCGGCAGGTACCGGCTTCGGCCAGCTGACGACGCAGCGGCAGGGTATTAAAATAATTGTTAGACATGGTTCACTCCTTGGTTGTTTTGAACGGGCGGAACCTACTCGAATTCGATCATTGCGTAAATTGAATTATTTAGAATACAGTATTGCGATATATGAAACACATAAAGGAGCGGAACGGTCCATGGACATTCAGGCCCTGGAAACATTTATAAAAACAGCGGAACTGTTGCATTTCGGGCAGGCGAGCCGGGCCTGCAACCTAAGCCCATCGGCGCTGACGCGTACCATCCAGCGACTGGAGGACGAGGTGGGTCAAACCCTGTTTCTGCGCGACAACCGTAGTGTTGCGCTGACCGATGCCGGAAGCCGTCTGTTGACTTATGCCCGCAGTGCCGTACAGGATTGGAAGCACTTTCAGGAATCCACCCATTTTCGTAAACAGTTGATCACCGGCACCATTTCCATCTATGCCTCCATTACCGCGGTTTACAGCCTGCTGCCGAAATTACTGGAAACCTTCCGCTCTTCCTTTCCGGAGGTGCAGCTTGAACTGCGGACCGGGGCTGCCGAAAATGCCATCGAGCAGATCCTCCGCGGAGAAATCGATCTCGCGGTCGCGGCACTTCCGGATCAAAAGCAGGCCCGGCTGGAGTTCCTTCCTTTGACTGAAACCCCGCTGGTATTCATTGCCCCCAAGGCCCCCGACTTCCCTCTGCCGAACAAAAATCGGAGTTTGGACCTTTCCCGGATTCCGCTGGTCGTCCCCCAGTCGGGTGTTGCACGGCACCGACTGGATGGCTGGCTGCGTGCCCATGGCATTGCGCCGAGAATCTCATCCGAGGTATCGGGCAACGAGGCGTTGATTGCGATGGTACGGCTCGGGGCAGGCGTGGGAATTGTTCCGCAGTTGGCACTGGAACGCAGCCCTTTCCGCGAGGAAGTCGTCCGTGTTCCGAATGCCCCCAAACTGGATCGGTATGTCGTTGGGCTTTGCGCGGGGAAACGCAGCCTTAAGCGACCGGCGGTTCAGGCCATGTGGGAGCTGGCACAAAATTTATAGGATCAACATGCGCTCCCTGAAATAAAAAACACCCTGCACGTCTCACAACGAACAGGGCATTCCCATGAGGAGTGATCCTTTAAAGTCTAACCAATGGCTTCATGACCGGTTTCGCCGGTACGAATTCGAATGCACTTGGGCAGATCGATGACGAAAATCTTTCCGTCGCCAATATTGCCGGTACGAGCGCCCTTGATGATGGCATCGGTGGTGGATTCAACAAACTCATCGTTGACCGCGATTTCTATCCGAACCTTTTTCAGCAGGTTCACTTCGATGTCTGCACCACGATACGTTTCGTGGTAGCCCTTCTGCTGTCCGCAACCCATGGCGTTGGTGACGGACATCTTATAGACTTCGGCATCGTAGAGCGACTGCTTCACTTCGTTGAGCGCTTCGGGCTGTATGTATGCAATAATCAATTTCATGATAAATCTCCTGTCGGTTTAGACGTTCGTGAAGAACTGGAACCCATGATATGCTTCCTGGCCGTGTTCGCCAAGGTCGAGTCCCTTGAGTTCCTCTTCCTTGCTGACGCGAATACCTACGGTTGCCTTCAAGATTCCGAAGATCAGCAATGCAGCGGGGAAGCAGACCGCGCCATAGGCAAGAATCCCGATCAGCTGAACGCCCACCTTGAAGTCGGGACTGAACACGCCCACAAAAAGCGTACCCAGAATACCGCAGACCAAGTGGACCGTGGTGGCACCGACCGGATCGTCGAGCTTCATGCGGTCAAAGGCCATGACAGATACAACCGCGACGGCACCGCAGATCAAACCAATAATAACGGCGGCTTTCACGGATACCACATCCGCCCCAGCCGTGATGCCCACCAAACCGGCCAGACAGCCGTTGAGGACCATGGTCAGGTCGGGTTTTTTCTGGATGGTCCACGACGCGGCCATCGAACCGATGATGCCTGCGGCCGCAGCCAAACAAGTCGTGACCAGCACATAGGAAACGGCACCGGGATCCGCAGACAGTACAGAACCGCCGTTGAAACCAAACCAACCGAGCCACAGCAGAAATGCGCCGATGGTCAGCAAGGGCATGTTGTGCCCCATAATCCCTTTGACCCGCCCATTGACAAATTTGCCAATCCGCGGGCCGATGACGATGATACCCGCCAATGCGCCCCATCCACCAACGGAGTGAACCAGCGTCGAGCCCGCGAAGTCGTGGAAACCGCAACCGCCGAATTCAGCCAGCCATCCGCCGCCCCAAACCCAGGAGCCCACAAACGGATAAACCAACGCAACGTAGAGTGTGCAGAAAACAAGGAACGGGCCTAACTTTACGCGTTCGGCAACCGCGCCGGAAACAATGGTAGCCGCCGTGGCGGCAAACATGCCCTGGAACAAAAAGTCGGTCCAATACGTATAGGCACCGCCCGCATAGTCGATCAGGCCGGCGGCCCCTTCGGGAGTGGCAACTCCCAGGCCGCTAAGACCCAGGAACCCATTCACAAACCAACTATCGCCCGGATACATCAGGTTGAAGCCGATCAGCGTATAGGTCAGCAGGCCGATCGCCACGATTGAGGTGTTCTTAAACAGAATGTTCACCGTATTCTTGGCTCGGGTCAGGCCGGTTTCCACCATTGCAAAACCAAGGTGCATGATAAATACAAGGAAAATGGAAACCATCATCCAAGTGTTATTAATGGTGAACATGGCATCCGCCGCCGTAATTTCGGGAACGGGTTCTTCCGCGAGAGCGGCCATCGGCAGTGCGAGGGCGCACAGCGCGAACAGCAGCGTCAGTACTTTCTTTGTAATATGCATTTGCATCCTCCAGTTGGGTTATTCAACAAATCTTTCCAGCCATAGGGCGGAACGAAGCCCTTAACGCAAAATGTATGCCAAAGAAACTTGCACTAAACGTAATCTCCACAATGAAAGCAACTAATGACTATTTGAAAAATATATCGCCCAGCATTATAATACATTTATGTCTCTATATTATAGATGTGTACATTTACGTATTCCAGAAGAAATGAACATTCAAGAGAAGATAAACGATAGAAAACGGGAGGACAGGACACTATAGATGCGGCGATTAAATATTAAGAGTGGATCTAAAGGTGTAGCGACCGTCTACCCGAAGGGAGACGGTGTTGTACGCATCGCTTTCCCCTTCGGGGTTAAGCGATCACTACACCCCGGAATCACAACATTTAATCGCCGGAGCACTAGGATTCCTGCACCGGCACCAGTCCGCGTTCGTGAAAGAACGCTTCCACTTCGCTGATGCGCCCGAAGCCGAGCATGTTTTCAGCAATCTCCTGCGCCTCTTCAAGGGTGATTGCATTCACGAGACGCTGTACGGCCGGAGCATTCACAATATCTATGCTGAATTTTTTCAGCCCAATCCCCAATAGAAAAGGAAGCATCCGCGGGTCGGCTGAAAGGTCGCCGCAGATCGAGACATCAATTTCGTGCTCCTTTGCGGCAGCTACGATCCGATGCACAGAGCGCAAAATAGCCGGATGGTGCGCGAGATATAGACCGGAAACCTGCTCATTGGTCCGATCGACCGCCAGCATGTACTGGATCAGATCGTTCGAACCAATCGACAGAAAATCGGCCTCATGCGCCAGTTCATCCACCACCTCGACCGCCGAAGGAAGCTCCATCATAACACCCAGCTCGACATCGCGACAAAACTCGATGCCTTCGGCAACCAACTCATCCATGCATTCATAAACGACGCCACGCGCCTCCAGAAAATCGTCCACCGAAGAAACCAACGGAAACATGATCCGTACATTCCCGCCCACTCCGGCGCGCAGGAAGGCCCGCAGCTGCTGGCAAAAAATGCCCTTGTTCTGCAGGGAAAACCGGATGGCGCGCATGCCCAGGAACGGGTTGGCCTCGTTGTCGTTGGAATAGTAGGTGAGCATTTTATCGCCCCCGATATCCAGCGTTCGAAACGTGACGCTCTTGCCCTTCATTCCGTCGACCAGCTTTTTGTAGATCACATACTGCTCTTCTTCGGTCGGGAAGTCGTTGCGAACAATGAAAGGGAATTCGGAGCGGTAAAGGCCAACGCCTTCGGCCTTGAATTTTTGCGCCGGGTTCAGATCGCTGAGCAAATTCACATTGGCATAGATGTGCACACGCTTACCGCACTTGGTCCGGGTTTTGGACTTTACATCAGACGCATTGTGCAACGCCTGCCAGGTGGCATCAAGTTCCTGATACTTGGCATAAACATCATCCCCGGGGTGAAGATAAACAATGCCCTGCTCGGCATCCATCAACAGCTCTTCATCATCGGCAATAGCATCGGCATGCTCACGACTGATGGCGACCATCGGAATCCCCAGCGACCGGGAAATAATCGCGTTATGCGAAGTAACGCCGCTGCTGACAATGAAGCCTTCCACATTTTCCGCCGAAAGCCTCAGGATATCGGAAGGCAGCAGCTCGTGGGCAATGATAATCTGTCCGCGATAATCGCACTCATCCGACTCTACATTCAGCAGGTTGCGGGTCAGGCGGTTTCCCAAATCCTTAACATCCAGTACCTTTTCCCGAATCAACGGCATTTTGCTCTTGGAAAAGATCTCGACAAACTCATTCACCACGGAGGCGATCGCCTTGACCGCCGGGGTGCCGGTCTGGATCAGGTTCGAAATGCGTCCCACAAATTGCTCATCCTCCAGAATCAGCAAATGCGCGCTAAAGATCAGGACCGCAACATCGGCCAGTTCTTCCCCGGTCTGCCGCTGCAGCTTATCAATCTGCAAGGCGGTTTTTTCGAGAGCCTGCTCGAAATCCTCCACCGTATACGGTTTGGCATCGGGATCGGGAAGAACACAGAACTCATGCTGAACCGAACCCAGGGTCAGCGCACGCCCGCGTGCCGTACCCGTACTGGCCGAGCGACCGCGAATAATGCTTTCCTTGGCAACTTTTTTGGCGACCGGCACCGAGGCCTCGCCTTTGGCTTCATCACGGGCTCCGCCGAGAAGCTGCACATTTTCAATCATGGTGGCCAACTGCGCGGCAATGGCTCGCAGGGCCTTCACATCGTTCGGTGTGAAATAGTTCGCATCCCGAGCCTGCACCACCAACGCGCCGATACGACGCAACCCGCGCAAAATCGGAACGGCGAGAAACGCCTCATATTGCTCTTCGTTAATGCCCGGGAAAAATTTGTACGATGTATTCTTCGAGGCCAAACCAACGCAGATCGGGCGCAGCTCCCGCATGGCGCGGCCCGTGATGCCCTCACCCAGCTTCAACTTGACGGCCCCGATCGCCTCCTCGCTCAACCCCGCAGTGGCCCGCAAGGTCAATTCCCTGGCGTCTTCTTCATAGATATAAATCGAGCAGACATCGGCATGCATATGCTTTGCCACGGAAGCAACCACCTTCTGCAGCAATTCCTTACGGTCCCGCCCCCCTTCGGCCAGCGATATCAACTCGGCGATATCGCATACTAAATCTACATTGTGTTTTTTCATGACTTTAAGAGACTCCACTTCGGCACAGCATATCGGGGATTTTGCCCCATGTCAAAAATTAGAGATAATCCAATTTCCGAATCGACCTCCCCATCGGGCTCCCCTACTATTTTTCACCAACTTACATACGTGGTAAATCAATGAACAAACCTTCCGATAAACAGCTTTTAGAAATCTATCGCGCAATGGTAGCGTCTCGCTACACCGACCAGCTGCAGGCCGCTGCCGCGCAACGCGGGGAAGTCTTTTTCTATATCCCATCATCCGGACACGAAGCAAGCGCCGCGCTGGCACCGCACCTCATCAAGGCCGACTGGCTGCATCTGCACTACCGCGACCGCGCCCTCGCCTATGCCCGCGGCGTCTCCTACGAAACCGTTTTTTACGGCCTCTTCAGCAAGGCGGAGTCCAATTCCGCCGGCCGGCGCATGCCCGCCTTCCCGTGCGATTCCGCGCTGAACATCATGAGTACCCCAACACTCGTCGGCAGCAACGTTCTGCAGGCCGTTGGTGTGGCCGGCACCATCAAGGAAGACGAAGGCCATCCGTTCGTTCTCGTCTCCGTGGGCGACGGGGCCACCCAGCAGGGCGACTTCTACGAAGCCGTAGCCGAAGCAGTACGCTCCAACCTGCCGGTCCTCTTCCTTATTGAAGACAACCGCTTTGCGCTCTCGACCCTTACCAAGGGCAACACCTTCTATTCACTGCCCGATGGCGAGGCCGACAGCTTCTACGGGCTGCCGATCCATCGCGTCGATGGCTCCGATGTCGTTCCAACCTTCGGGAAATTTGAAGAAGTGGTCGGCCGGTTGCGCGAAAACCGCGGTCCCCAGATCGTCGTGTTTAACGTCGAGCGACTCGAAAGCCATACCAACGCCGACGACCAATCCGTCTACCGCACCGAAGCCGATCTCAAGCACGCCATGGACAATGCGGACCCCTGCGCCAAGCTGCGCGACTACATGCTCGGAAACGGCATTCCAGCCGAGCAGATCAAAGCGGTCGACGACGAAGTTAAGGAACAGATCGATGCCGCCTTCCACCTTTCGCGCAAAGGCACCACACCCAAAACCGACCTCACCGCCAAAAAGCCACTGCCTGCGCCGCGCAAGGAATATCTAGGCACCAGCGACAACCGCGAACTCAGCATGCTCGAAGCCATGCGTGAAACGCTCAAGGCGCAACTCGACAAAGACTCGAAGACCGCCCTGCTCGGACAGGATATCGAAGATCCAAAAGGCGATGTCTTTGGCCTGACACGCGGATTGAGCCAAGCCTACCCCCAACAGGTCAACAACGCCGCACTGGCCGAATCGACCATTCTCGGGGTTTCAACCGGGCAGGCCCTGGCGGGCGGACACCCTGTTGCCTTCATGCAGTTTGCCGACTTCCTGCCCGTGGCCTACAATCACATCCTTTCCGAAATCGGAGCCATGTACTGGCGTACCAACGGCCAGTGGGAATCGCCGGTGCTGATCATGTCGATCTCCGGGGGCTACCGCCCCGGCCTCGGCCCCTACCACGCCCAGACGATGGAATCGATCTGCGCGCACGTTCCGGGCGTCGATGTGTTTATGCCCTCAACCGCCGCCGATGCCGCCGGCCTGCTCAATGCCATCTTCGAATCCGGACGGCCCTCGGTCTTCTTCTTTCCAAAATGTCTAATCAATGACCGGTCCAAGACCACATCAGCCGATGTTGCTGAACAGTATGTACCGATCGGCAAAGCGCGCGTTTCCCGCGTCGGGCAGGATATCACACTCGTTGGATGGGGCGGAACCATGCCGGTTTGCGAACGGTCGGCCGAGGCACTTTCCGAAATCGGCATCAACGCTGAAGTCATCGACCTGCGCACTATTTTCCCGTGGGACGAAGAAACCATCCTCGCCTCCGCCCAAAAGACCGGCCGGCTGGTAATTGTTCACGAAGACAACCAAACCTGCGGCATGGGCGCTGAAATTGCGGCGGCTATCGCTGAAAAAGCGGGCGATGCCGTTCAAATCGCGCGTGTCACGCGACCGGACACCTATATCCCCTACGACTTTTCCTGCCAGATCGATGTATTGCCCTCCTTCAAGCGAACGCTTGAGAAGTGCTGCGACCTGCTCGACGTTGATATTCACTGGGACAAGCCCGTGGAGGAGGAAGCCGGCACCGTTACCGTCAAGGCGATCGGGTCCAGCCCATCCGATGAAACCATCACTGTGGCCAGCCTGCCTATCAGCGCCGGTGAAACCATTGCTGAAGGCGACCTGATTGCCTCCGTCGAGGCCGATAAAGCATCGATGGATATCACCTCCCCCGTCGGCGGAACCATTGCCGAAGTGATGGTCGAAGAGGGCGACGTACTAACCGTCGGCACCCCGATGATCCAGATTGCATCCAACGAAGCCGCCCAGCTCAAGCCGCTCACCAAGGAAGATTCCGGCACCCCGGTCATGGAGCGCCGTCGGGTTGAGACCGCAGATACGGCTTCCAGCCGCTCAGCGATTGAAGCCAAACCCATTTACATTTCGAACATCACCACCGTGCTCGGCTCACGCCATCTCACCAACGATGAGTTGCTGCAAGGCCACGGCGAATGGGATTCCGACGCCATTCGCAAGCGCACCGGTATCGAAAACCGTTATTGGATCGATGGCGATGAAAATGTGCTGACGCTGGCAGTGAAGGCCACCCGCGACCTGCTCGAAAAGGAACAGCTTCAGATTGCCGACATCGGTGCCATCATCTGCTCAACCGGCACCCCGATGACCATGACCCCATCGCTGGCCTGCAGCGTCTTGCATGCGCTCAGCCCGGAAAAGGGCGAGGTACTGATGCAGGCGCACGACGTCAATGCCGCCTGCTCCGGCTACATGTATGCCCTGCAGTCCGCCTTCGACTTCCTGACCAACGCCCCGGATAAAAAGGTGATCGTCATTACGGCAGAAACGCTGTCGCCGATGGTCAACCACGACGACCAGAAAACCATGGCGCTCTTCGGCGATGCCGCGACCGCCTCGCTGGTCAGTTGCGAACAGCGCGCCGGCGATATTGGCGTAAGACTCAACCGGCCTTTCCTCTCCGCCACCGGCGTCGACGAAAAGGTGCTCTATGTTCCAAACATGGGAAGCGGTGAAGTTATTGAAATGGAAGGCCTGACCGTCTTCAAACTGGCGGTCCGAAAGATGATCGATATGCTCGACAACGCCTGCCAGGAACGCGGCATCACTGTTGAAGATCTCGAAAAGATTGTCCCGCACCAGGCCAACGAGCGCATTATCGAAGCCATCCGAAAAACAATCCACTGCCCGCCGGAAAAAATGTTCAACCACATCCGGAAATACGGAAACACCTCATCGAACACAATCCCGATTGCGCTGTGTGAACTGGTGCCGGAGTTAGCGAGCGACTCGCTCATCGGTCTCACCGCCTTCGGCGGCGGCTTCACCTTCGGTGCCGCAGTGGTTGAGAAGGTTTGATTCGAGCCCCGGCACAAACGCACTGAGCGCCTAAAACCGATCCTTTTGATGCCGGAGTTCGGCAAACTCTTCTGCGCTCTCGGCACGCAGGAAAGGATTTGATTGCTTTTCCTCGGCCAGTGTCGCGAAGATTGCAGCCGCGGGATCGAAACGGTAGAGCTCAAGGCGGGCACGGGCAGCGGCGTTATCGCGATCAACCGACAGCGCAAACGCCATGTTTTCGGCAAGATAATCGTGCCCGCCAAAAATCTGTGTTTCATCCGGCAACGCCTTTATTTTTTGCAGGCTTTCAAACAGCTGTTCAGCGGTGCCGTCAATGATGCGGCCGCAGGCACCATTGATCAAGGTATCGCCCGCAAACAGGATGCCGAGTTCCGGGAAATGGTAGCACTTGTGCACCGCCATATGGCCCGGAGTCGAAAATGAGCGGCAAACTGTACCCAGCACCTGAAACTCTCCCGCCTCGACGCCGGGGCTGGTGGACTGTACACCCAGTCGATCCTGAATCTTGCGGCAGCCAGCCACATGGTCGTGGTGGGTGTGCGTAATCAAAATACTGAGCAACTGGAGGTTTTCCTTTTCCAGCACGTTGAAGACCGGCCGTGCCTCTCCTGCATCAATCAGCACCGCCTTGCCTTCACGACAAACGAGGCACACAAAGTTATCCTGCAGCACCGGAATGGCCAGCACCTCGAAATTTCCAAACCTATATTGCGTTGCATCCATAGATGGATTGAACCACAGCGGACACAGGGGAGCACGGCAGAACTTGCTCTATTCTCCATACGGTCGGATTAATACAAACGCTGCAGGAGGGATCGCTGATCCCGACTGCAACAGTCGCTAAAAAAACACCGCCAGCCAGATGGTTTTTTCGGTTGAGGAAGTTGATTCAACGCGGTGTCGCTGATGGGCAGGAATAAGAAGATAATCACCAGATTCCAGTTCGACCTGTTCAGTCCCTGAATCCTTTTCGACAGTCAGCACGGTGGAGCCGGAAACCAGCAACACCCATTCGTTCTGCTCCTGATCGTACCAAAACCCCGCCGGTGACGCGTGGCCGTCCGAAACGATCCGCTCTATCTTTACATGCTTGCTTTCCGCCAGCATCGTAATGAGTTCTTCCGACAAGGAATCTGGTATTTGTTTGTATAGATTCTCTTTCATACCTGTTTTTTAGATATGATCTACTAGATGACATATCCTGTTCATCCTGTAGATCCCGTCAAAAAATTATTCCTCCCCAAGCAATAGGCGCAGAACAACATTGGCCTGCATGTGGGCGGCAATGCCGACGCGCGGAGCCATGAGGCCGCAGCCGGGAGTAGCGCCGGTTTCGAGATCACCGACAACATAGATGCGATCACCCATTTTGCGTACGCCAATGGTTTCACCGGAGCCATAGCCTGCCAACCCTGAAGCGGCGACGATCGGTTTACCTTTGAAGGATTGCAACAGCATGGCCTTTTGGTCGGCACGATCGAACGCCTCGACCATCACATCCGTGTCGGCAAAAAGCGTTGGAATATTTTCGGGCGTCAGCCGAACGCAATGCGCTTCATACTTCACGTAGGGATTAATGCGCCTGAGATTGATCGATAGTGCTTCTGATTTTGTAAGACCGAGTTGATCGATAAAATATTGCTGGCGGTTGAGATTGCTCGGCTCCACCACATCAAAGTCGGCCAGGATCAACCGGCCGACCCCGATCCGGGCCAAGGCTACGGCAACAGCGGAGCCCAATCCGCCGAGCCCGGCAATGCCGACCGTTGCGCCCTTTATCCTTTCGTGTACGCCCGGCGTATGGCGCGCCACCATCAGCGCTTCGAGCTCCTCGGCAGGCGGGGTTTTACCGCGTTGAATCAGGTTAACACGGTCACCTTCGGCGAGCGGCACGTCGTCGGCCACCGCCGCTCCATTATAAATCAGCACATCCGCGTTCGGCTGTCGCTGTTCGTGCAGTTGAAACAGCGTCGTGTTCGCATCGATTTCGATTTCACGTTCATTCAGTTTGATCTTCACGGATACTCCCTCCAAAGAAACTAAGCTGAATGTTAACCACGAAGTCACGAAGAGCACGAAGTTTTTCTGCTTTGTGTTCTTCGTGACTTCGTGTTTGATACCCAACAGCTTCAACCGGGAGGACTTATGCTACAGCGTACCAGAAATTTTTTGAAGACCACCGTTCTTGGTGGTGTAATCGTCATTCTGCCCACCATCATTCTGGTTTTTGCCTTCAAGTGGCTGTTCGGCTTTGTGAGCAATGCCATCCAGCCACTGACCAACCTGGTGGCGAATAAGCTTACCCTCCCCGATCAGATCGATGAATTCATCGCCACGCTGATCGTATTGGCCGTGATCGTTCTCGCCTGCTTTCTTGTGGGACTTTTCGTACGCACACGCCTGGGCCAGATGATCTACCACAGCTTTGAGAGCAGCCTGCTGGCCAAAGCGCCGGGCTATAAGATGATCAAGGAAACCGTCAACCAGTTTCTCGGGAAGAAGGAGTCGCCCTTTTCCTCGGTGGCACTGGTACAGATTTTTGAAAACGACACGAAGATGACGGCCTTCATTACCGACCGGCACGACGACGGCACCATCACGGTGTTTGTGCCCACCGGTCCCAACCCGACCTCCGGCTTCATCTACCACCTCGATCAGCAGTATGTGCATCCCGTGGATGTATCGGTAGAAGACGCCATGCGTTCCGTGATTTCCTGCGGCGCAGGGTCGGATACCTTGGTCAAGGGGCTGAAAAACGATTCATAGGCCCGTTTTGACATTCCCTGATGTACGCGTATAATTTTCAGTAACGCGAGTTCAGGAGGTTGATTATGCCAAAACGCAGAGATGTATTGCTTTCCCTCGCAGCAGCAACGCCCGGCATCATGATTGGCGGGACGAATGCCGCCCCGGTCTCTGACCGGTTTGGCCAGCTGCTGCCGCACCGCAAACTGGGCAAAACCGGCGCAGCCATCACCATGCTTGGACTTGGCGGTGCGCACATTAACCGGATTGATGACAGGCTGGCCGAAGCCACCATCGAGGCGGCCATCGAAGGCGGCGTCAGGTTCTTTGACAATGCCGAGGGATACGGTCGCGGAAAGGGAGAGATTAAATATGGAAAATTCCTGAGTCCAAAATATCGCGAGGTCTCTTTCATTATGACCAAGACCGGAGCAAAGGATGCCGCCACCGCCGAAAAACACCTCGACGGGTCGCTGAAAAACATGAAGACCGACTACATCGATCTATGGCAAATCCACTCGATCAAGAGCGCCGAAGATGTGGATGAACGCATCAAGAACGGGGTCCTGGATGTTTTCCTGAAAGCGAAAGAAAGCGGAAAGGTTCGCTATATCGGCTTCACCGGCCACGTCACGCCAGCGGCGCACCTGCGCATGCTTGCGCGTACGAAGGGAATGAATATTTTCACCACATGCCAAATGCCAATCAATATTTGCGACCCAAGCCGAAACAGTTTCATTAAGCAGGTTATGCCCGAACTCCGGAACCAGAACATTGCCCCGCTGGCCATGAAAACCCTCGCGGGCGGGCATTTCTTCGCCCAACATGATAACCGGGGAAAGATCTGGAGTACCGACGATCCGATTGTTCCCGGACGTGTGAGTCTGGACGATACGCAGAACTTTGTCTGGTCTCTGCCGGTTGCCACACTGATCACGGGAGCCGAAACCCCGGAACAGATCCAGGAAAAGGTCGCGCTCGCAAAAAACTTCAGACACGTTGACGAACAAAAACGCAACGAGCTGATTTCCAAAGTGGCCGACCTTGCTGCCACTGAAAAAATTGAATTCTTCAAGAAGGGATAGAGCGCTGAAAATAGATGCTGCCGAGCGGCAGGCGGGTTTCCTCGGCCACAACTTCACACTTCACCTTCATCAGGAAAAAGATTTCGCGACCGCTCTCCTGCAAGGTTTCAAAATTTCCCTGCCCCTTTGAAATAATCATGTCGGCACGATCAAACAGCTCCCGAAACTCCGGCGGGCACTGGTCGAGAATCGTACCCGGCGCATCGGAGCCATTATCGACCACGCGACAGATTTGATCCATGCCAACCTGTGGGACCTCAACCGGAGTTATATCGTTCAGGACCGGTTTTCCGCGCACAACAAACACCACCTTTTCGCTCGGGAGCTGTTCGATCAGCAGGCGGTCGAGTACTGCCTCGCCGCAGTTATCGCCGAGGTAAAGGATGACCTCAGCCTCTCTGGTGCGCCGTTCAAATGCCGCAAAGGCATCCATGCAAATATCCGCCTCGGCGGCGTGTTCGATCACCTCCAGCAGGCGGTTATCCCGTTGCCCGTACTCCGTCCCAAAATCAATAATGTTCCCGGCAATCGCCATGCGCAACGCAGCTTCCAGCGGCCGCGGCGCGTGCTCTACTTCTGTCCGGAGTTGAGGAAGCAGCTGCATGACCTCGTGGTTGGATATCCGCTTCGCCTCCGCATACGGATCGGAGACGCCCGTAAGCTCCGCGATGGCGCGGAAAAATTTACCCGAAATTTCAGGCGGACTTTTCTGGTAGTCCCCCTCGGCCGCAATACGCAGTACCGTCCGCAGGATCTCCTGCTGCAACTCGGGATCATTCGGAGCATACGCCTTTGCCGCTTCG
Source organism: uncultured Verrucomicrobiota bacterium (assembly GCA_964639125.1). GTDB lineage: Bacteria > Verrucomicrobiota > Kiritimatiellia > Kiritimatiellales > Pontiellaceae > Pontiella. The sequence goes on along the minus strand of CAZWZW010000009.1, from coordinate 20,562 downwards.
GCCGCCTGCCGTGCAAAGCAGGGAATGCAATCGTTGTAAACTTTCATATCAGCTCCGCGTGATTTGCAGCCCGGTTTCGGACAGGGAAAATTCCACGAAACGAGCACCCGCGTTGGGCGGGTTTTCCTCGAGCCGCCGCTTGATCCGCAGCGCAGCGTCAGCATCCTTGGCGATCATAAACAGATATCCGCCGCCCCCGGCGCCCAACAGCTTAGCCGCCGCAAGATCCGTCCCTGCATCATCAAAGATCTTCTGGACCTCCACCGTGTTGGTGCCGGGGTCCAGCTCTTTGTTGAGATTCCAGCTGCGGCGAACAGCTTCGGCAAACCCGTCCAGATCATTGCGCTGAATCGCATCGCAACAAAACTCGGCCGCCTGGGCGATGCCGTGAACGGTTTCCAGCCGCGTACGCGAATTCAGGAAAATACCCCGAACAATTTCTCCCAGGATATCCTGCGCAATTCGGGTGACCCCGGTGTAATAGAGCAGCATGCGCGATTTTTCAGGACCTTGGAAAAAGCGGCCGGGAAGCCAGCGAACCACCGGATACTGCTCCAATCCCGGAAGGGTTTTCACGAGCTTAATACCGGGAAAGACACCGCCGACCTGATCCTGCCAACCCCCTCCGCTGGTAAGCATCTGTTCCAAGGCCAGTGTGCGTTGTGTAATTTCAACCTTGTCCCAGTTCAAGCCGGCAAAGTCGGACAGCACACCGAGAATGGTGGCGGCAAGGATGCTGCTTGTTCCAAGCCCCGAACCCTTCGGAATAGCCGCGAGCATTGAAATCTCGACCCCACCGCCCATGGCTTTGAGCTGCTCTTCCAGGGTCAAAAAAGCACCGCCGTTAAAATCGGGATGAAACCCCGCCAAGGCAAAGGCGGCACGAGCCAGCGTGAAGCCGCTCCCAAGCGTATCGTAGGCGCGAACATCGTCGTAGCTCTTCAGCCTCTCCATCTGCCCAAGGTCGATTGAGCGGATCACCAATTCGTGCTCCGAGGTGCGGCGGGCAAATACCTGAATGGGCGGCTGGCCGTTGAGCTCCACCGCAATATTCAATACCGCCCCCCCGTGTTCCAGACAGAATGGAGGCGTGTCCGCCCAGCCCCCGGCAAAGTCGAGCCGCACGGGACTGCGCCCCCATACAATCTGATCGGCCAACAGGGTATGGACGGGGTTGCTCGGTTGCTTGCGGTAGCGATCAACAATGAGATCACGTAAGATTTGGAAGGCCTCTTTTTCATAGGTCGGCCAGGCGTCGTCGCCTCGGCGACGACGAACAGCAGCGCGGAACATACGGTCGTGGAGGGCCACCAGAGGATTCCAGAGGCTGGATAAATCCGGCTCGACGGGCAGCGCGTACGAACTGGCGGCATAAAGATCCGCCGTCGCCTCAAGATCGAGCTTGTAGAACACGCTGTGCTCGTAGTTCTTCGCCATCTGCGGCAACGCCAGATGGCGGAATGCGCTGCGTGTTTCATAGGTTCGCTGTAAGTTGGCCTGCTGCCCCAAGTGCCGGGCAGACATGCGGTCCGACCCCAGCCATAGACTGCGCCATTCGGCGGAATCTTCGGGATCGGCGGCAAACATCCATTTGACGAAGGCCGGATCGAAATCGTCCAGTACCGGGAAAAGCGCCGCCTGTTGCAAATCAGTCTGCGGATCAATCCCGGCATCGCTCAGCGTAAGGCCACGCATCTTCATCCACTGGCAAAACGGGCGGTTGATCCACTGCGTGGAGGGATCGTCCAGAGCACCGCGAAAGGCATCGGAAAAACCATAAACACGAAGCCCGGTCCTTCCTTCAACAGGAACAAAATCAAGGCATACGCCATCTTCCAGCTCCAGCGTCCAATCATTTTCCGGCACTCCGGTAAGAATATTTTCGGCCGCAATTTTCCAAGTGGAAGGGATATAGCTGTTTTCGACCCAGAGCGAATGGTTTTCCTCGCGCCGCAACGGAGCCTGGAATACCGCGTTTTGAACAAACTGACGCGGCTGCGCCAGTGTTGGGACGGCACCGAGTTTGGATTGATCGGCTTCCAGATTCTGAAGTTCGTAGAGCGACTGCAGCATATCGGAACACGTTCCAAAGTGGTAGAATCCGGCATCGGACAGTGGAACTACCGCAGTGGTCAACTGACTCACCTCCGGGTCGGACTCCACCGGTTCCGATCCAAGGCTGAGAGCCCAGCTTCCATAAAGATCATAGGTATCCGGCACCGTATGAGAAAAACCCTGCTTCTGTGCGTCCCATCCACTCTTTTTCATCAGACAATTCACCGCCTTTTCGCTGAACAGCCAAATGCCAACATCAATCAAAAATGCGTTGTCGCGCGACTTGTTGCGGATGATATCGGGTGTTGGTTTTTGGAGAAATGACACCAACCTTTCCGGTTCGTGGCGATCGCAAAACATCACACCAAAATTTTGTGCCTCTTCGGGTTTAACCCAAAGGCCGAAAAAAACCACATCCGCTTCCGGAATGGGTGGGAGCTCACCTTCGAGCCGTACAATCACATCCCCGCTGGCCACCATTACGCGCGACTTTACGGAAGCTGCCTTCGCCAATTTCTGGAGCGTCGGCTCCGCCACATCGAGCAGGGTCTGATCGAGTCGCTGCCCCAGCGACCAGCGGAACACCGGCATTGGAATAAACAGCTTTCCGGGGGCGGCATAGGGCGGCAGGCGCCGGCTTTCTCCGCCGCCATGGATAATCAGCTTCCCGCTCTTTTCGAGCCATTGGGAAAAGGATTCTTCGCCGGAATCGCGCCACGCCTGTTCCAGCACATAGGCGGTTCCCCCGCCCGAACCCAACTGCTGGCCCGGAGGATCAAAGGTGGTAAAACTTTGCGCTGCGATATGCGGTTCACAATCGGAAAGATACCCGCACATGTTCGGAGGCAGCGAGAGCAACAGGTCGAAAAAATTCTGCGATTTCATCTGAACAGATTATCAGATGTGCATCAAATGACAACCATTGCAGCAATGCCCTATTCCCAGCTCAAAAAAAATCCGGAGTAGGAATCCCCTAATCAGGCAAACAGACCGCTCATCAGGTCGGAGCCCATTTCGTCGATGTTTTTCATGCGCTTGGTGGATTCGAGCAGATCGGTGAGGGCGAGCAGCTCTTCAAGCAGAACCATGCGAGCGATGGCTTGATTGGCGGCAGGCACGTTGATAACGAGCTTGTTGTCGTCCTCGATGATCGTGAAGGCGATGTCGTCCTTGAGTACACGGTAGGTGGGCTGGTCGGTGTGCAGGTGGTGAACAAAGAATTCTTCCTGTTGCAGGGCGCGGACAAAGCGGTTGCGCAGGAATTCGGAAATATCGTGCGACGGGAATTCAAGTTCAATGACCACGATATCCTCATGTCCGCCCTCCAGTTCCTTGCGCAGGCCGGAGCCGCCCTCGAAGGATTTCACCAGCAGCGGCGGTGCGAGCATCGTGGTGACGACGGTCATCATGATGGCCACGCCGAAGATGCCTTGGTCGATGACACCGCCGGCCAGGCCAATGCCGGCGACGATCAGCGCGACCTCGCCGCGCGGCAGCATGCCGAGCCCGATGCGCAGCGAGCCCCGCAGGTTGAATTTCATGAGGTAGGCGGGCAGACCACATCCGAGCACCTTGGACACGATGGCCATCAGCGAATAGACCGAGCCAAAGACCAGTACCGGTTTCATGGCCGAAAAGTCGACCATCATCCCCATGACACAGAAGAAGATCGGCACGAGGATGTTGTAGATGCCTTTGAGTTGGCTTTCGATTTCGTAGGCGAGGTCCGTGCGCGAAAGTGCGAGCCCCATGATGTAGGCCCCAATGATCATCGCAAGCCCGGCCATTTCGGCCAGTCCGGCCAGCAGCAGGGCCAGCCCGAAGCAGATGGCCACCATGATCTCGCGTGACTGAAACTGCTTGATAGCCGCCGTAATTTTGCGCGCAAAGGTCAGCCCCAGCGAGGTCACCACCACAAAGAAGCCGACCGCCTTGGCGGCGATGATGCCGATCGCACCCCAGTGAATCGAGCCCCCGCCCAGCTCCACCTTGGCCATGCCCATGACGATGGCCAACGTCACGATGCCGAGAACATCGTCGAACACGGCACCGGCCAGAATGGTTACGCCCTCGGGGGAGGCCATCTTGCGCTTTTCCGCCAGAATACGCGCGGTGATGCCGACCGAGGTGGCCACGGAAATCACGCCGAGGAACAGCGCCGCAGGCTGCATAAAGGAATGGATGCCGTTGCCCGGCCAGACCACGGCCAGCAGGTCGCCGAACAAGAAGGCCGCAGCCAGACCGCCGAGGCCGACCAGAGAACCGACGACGGAATAGCGGAGAAACGCCGTGAGATCGGTTTCGAGACCGGCCAGGAAGAGCAGGATGATCGAGGCCAGCGTGGCGATGCCGTAGAGCTCGGACGAAGCGGCAAAGCCCAGATGTTCGGTAAAAAGAATTCCCAGATCTGGAATCGTGATCTTGCCGCCGAGGGCGTACGGGCCGATCAACATGCCGGAGGCCAGCTCGCCGAGTACCGACGGCATCTTGAGAAAGCGCTGAAACAGATAGCCGCCGATCTTGGCGCAAACAATGATCACCGCCAGTTGCAAAATGAGCAACATCATCAAATGTGTTATGCTATGGCCGACCGCTTCATGCATATTCGTCTATTTCCCGGTTAACAGTTCGTAGATTTCGGAGTGCGTCTTGCTGGCCAGCAGTTTTTCGCGTTCAGCCGGTTGGCTGATCAGGCGGCTGACCTCGGCCAGAAATTGCATATGCGGTCCCGCCCGCTTAATCGGCGAAAGCGTCAGGATGAAGATGGTGCAGGGCGAGCCATCCATCGAATCAAAGTTGATCCCGGCCTTGTTCAAGCCAATGGCGGCAACCAGCGATTTGACGGCATCGGTCTTGCCGTGAGGAATCGCGACGCCGTTTTGCATCCCGGTCGACATCTTGGCCTCGCGCTCCAGCACCGCCTTCAAGACCGTATCGCGATCCTTGATTTTACCGGCGGCCACCAGCCGATCGACCATCTCTTCGATGATTCCATCCTTGGTCTCGGCCTTGAGATCAACCCAGACCGCATTCGGTGACAACACTTTCTTAAGATTCATATCCGCCGTTCCTGAAGACTAAATTCAAACTAAAGTTGCCGTGATAAACAGGGCCAGGTCAACCGTTTTCTGCAAAAGGAAGAGACTACTTGTCCTTCCCGGTTTCGCCGCGGGCTTTCCACTCGTCGATGCGGGTAAGGATCCAGAGCGAAACCCCGGACTTGTAAGCGGCGCGGGCGATCATGTGGGCCGCAACGGGGGCGGTGAGCAGGAAAAACATGATGACGAGCAGGCCGCGGGAGGTGACGGTGACCTCGCCGAAGTGGATCATCAGCCCGATGGCAATGGAGCTGACCCCGACGGTGCCGGTTTTGGTGGCGGCATGCATACGAATGAAGAGATCGGGCATGCGCAGCACGCCGGCGGCAGCCACCAGCGACAGGATGGCGCCGAGTATCAGGAAAATAACGGTGAGCAGGTCGCGGATCATGATGAACCTCCCCGGGCAATGTAGAGCGCCAGCACCACGGTGCCAATGAAGGAGAGCAGCGCAATGGTGATGGCGGCGGGCAGATAGTAGTAGGAGTCGGTTTGGATGCAACGCGTCAGGATCAGCGCCACCACGATGGTGGCCCCCATGTCAAGGGCGATGACACGATCGGGCAGCGTGGGACCGATGACCACGCGGATGAAGGCGAGCCCGAAAGCGACGATCAGCATCAGCATAACAATGGAGCAGACGACCTCAACCATGGGGACCTCGCAACATGAAAATAAAACACGAAGACACCAAGGTGCTCAACAGGATATTTAGAATAAAAACCCCTGGCTTCGTGTTCTTTGTGCCTTTGTGTTTAAAAATCATCGCAACATCTCCAGCAGGGGCCGCTCAAGCCGTTCCTTGATTTCGCGGCGCAGGTCGTCGGGGTTGATCACATACATGGCGTGGATGTAGAGCGTTTTGCGGTCTTCGGAAACATCGAGGCTCAGCGTGCCGGGTGTCAGCGAAATCACATTCGCCAACATGGTGATTTCGAGGTCGGTTTCGGCGTCGAGCGGAATGCCGACCACGCCGGGGCGCATGAGCGGCAGCGGCTTGACCACATCGATCGCCACGCGCCACGATGAAACCAGCAGCTCCCGGATAAACACGAGCACAAACCGGATGATCTGCATCGATTTTTGGAAATAATTATTCCGGCCCTCTTTCCCTGGATAGAGCAGGGTCAGCGCAATATAGCCCAGCAGGAAGCCGGTCGAAAGGCTGCCCACCGACACGCGGCCGGTCAGCAGCGCCCAGAGCATGGAAAGCAGAATATTATAGATGAACAGCTCCATCAATCAGCCCCCTCCCAATACGGCGTTGATGTAGCCGGCCGGATCCATCAGCTGGCCGGCGGCGTTGTAGGCGAGGTCGAACAGCGGCCCCGCAAAAATTCCGATGCCCACCACGAAAGCCGTCAGCACGGCCATCGGCGCGAGGAACCCGCGCCACGTCTTGGGCGTCATCCCGGATACATCCAGCACCGCACCTTTCGGTGCGGCCCTCCAAAAGGCGGCAGCCCAGATCTTGCACATCGTATAGAGTGTGAGCAGGCTAACGGCTAGCGCAATACCCACGATCAGCCAAGCCTGTAGCCGCAGGCCAGCCATGACGAGGATCAGCTTGGCGAAAAATCCAGAGAGCGGCGGTAGGCCGGCGAGCGACATCGCCGAAACCATGAACAGGATCGAGAGGCCGGGCCGTTCCTTGTAGAGGCCACCAAGCCGGTCCAGATCGTAGCTTCCTTTCAGCCGGTTCATTGCGCCGACCACCAGGAACAGGTTGGTCTTCCCGATAATGTGGTGGATGAGATAGAAGATCGTGCCCGCCAGAGCCAATTGCGTGAACAAGCCCAGCCCCATGACCATGAACCCGATATGGCTGACGATCTGGAACGACAGGATGCGGCGGATATCGTGCTGGGTGGCCGCAGCCATGGCGCCGAAAAGCATCGTCAACGCGGCACCGGCCAGCAGGAGCGGGTGCGTGAAGGGCATGTCGTGCGTGAAGATGAGGGTGAAGACGCGCAGCAGGGCATAGACCCCCACCTTGGTGAGCAGGCCGGAAAAGATGGCCGAAACGGCGGCGGGCGGCGTGGGATAGGAGGCGGGCAGCCAGAAAAAGAGCGGAAACATGCCGGCCTTGATGCCGAACGCCATCATGAACATCACGGAGACCATCGAGATCAGTCCGCTGCTCTGGCCGCTTTGGAGCACCTGGGCCAACTGGGCCATGTTGAGCGTGCCGGTCATGCCGTACAGGATGCCGACCCCAGCGAGGAACAGCGCCGAGGAGAGCAGGTTGAGCGTGACATATTTAAGCGAGCCCTCCAGCTGCCGCCGCTCGCCGCCGAGCGCCAGCAGGATGAACGAGGCGGTCAGCAGCACCTCGAACCAGACATAGAGGTTGAAGAGGTCGCCCGCCACAAAGGCGCCGTTCACGCCCATCATCATGATGAGCAAAAGCGGGAAAAAGCCATATCGGATGCGCCCGGCATCGAGGTCGAAGCAGGCATAGAACGAAACCGCCAGCGCCATCAGGCCGCCGAGGGCCAGCATAATGGCCGAGAGCATATCGACCACCAGCGTGATGCCGAACGGAGCCGCCCAGCCGCCGACGTTCATCACCGCAATCTCGCCGCCGGCCGTGTGCATGAGCAGCATGGCGGCCACGGCGAGCATCAGGGCCGACACCCCGACGCCGAGCACCTTCTGCGCGCCGGACCTGCTGCGCAGCAGCATACACAAAAGAGCCCCCGCGAGCGGAATCAGGATGGGAAGCACCGGGAGCAGGGTCATGCGTCGTCCTCCGTAAAGGCATCGACATCGTCCGTGCCGACCTCTTCGTAGGTGCGAAGCAGCAGCACCAGGGCAAAGGCGGTGACAGCAAAGCCGATCACGATGGCCGTAAGGATCAGCGCCTGCGGCAGCGGATCGGCCGGGAGGGCGGTAAAATGTTTTTCCCCTTCGGCCAGGATGGGGGCCACGCCTTCGCGCAGGCCGCCGGCCGTGAAGATCAGCAGGTTGGCGCCGTGGCTGAGCAGGCCGAGGCCGATGATCAACTGCACCAGGTTGCGGCGCATCATCAGGTAGATACCGCCGGCGTAGAGCACGCCGATTACGAGGGAAAGGATCACTTCCATCTTATTCCTCCTCCCCCAGCGCAAAGACCAGCGTGAGCAACACGCCCAGCACCACGAAGTAGACGCCGATGTCGAAAATCATCGGCGTGCCGATATCCAGCACGGTATCGCCAGGCAGATTGAGATGCCACCAGGTTCCGGAGAGGTAGGCGTTGTCGCTGAGCAGGGCAGGCAGGCCGCTCAACAGGGCCAGCGCCAGCCCGGCCGCGGTGACATCGCGAGAATCACGCCGCAGCAGTTTGCGGGCGGCAGGCACGTCGAAGGCGAGCGCGTAGAGCGCGAAGGCCGACCCGGCCACAAGCCCGCCGACGAACCCGCCACCGGGATACTGGTGGCCGCGCAGCAGCAGATAGATCGAAAAAACGAGCAGCGGCGGGAACATGTAGCGCGTGGCCGTGCGGAGAATCAGCGAACTCATGCCTGCTCCTCCCTCTTTTTCGGCTTGAGTTTCAGCAGCGCAAAGGAGCCGAGCGCGGCGATGGTGAGCACGGTGATTTCGCCCAGCGTGTCCAGCCCCCGGAAGTCGACGAGGATCACATTGACGACGTTGCGGCCGTGGGCGTCTTTATAGCTGTGGTCCAGATAGAAATCCGAGACCGGCGTCGGCGTCTGCACATGTAAAGCCGCGAGCACTAACAGCGTAATGATGATGCCTGCTCCCCCGGCCACGGCAAAGTCGGTCAGCCGGGTCCGGCGGCGGGAATGATGGCGGAATGCGGGCAGATGGTAGAAGGCCAGCGCCATCAGGATCACCGTCAGCGTTTCAATAATGAGCTGGGTCATGGCGAGGTCGGGCGCGCCGAAAAAGGTGAACAGCATGGCCATGCCGTAGCCGACCACACCCATTGAAAGAATCGACCGCAACCGCGAGCCGGAAGCCACGGAAACGATAGCCGCGGAAACCATGAGCAATGCCACCAGCGCGATGCGCACGGATATCGGCGATAGCCCTTCCACCCGCTGGAATCCGCCCGCATGCAGAAACGCCGCACCGACCAGGGCGGTACAGGTTATAACAATGATCCGGATATAGTGGCGCATGGACCCGTTCTGGAGCATGCGCGTCTGCCATGCCGCAAAGTTCAATACGCTGGAAAGCAGGAATCGGTAGGCGGCGTCGGGCCCGAGATGGTCGAGCACCAGCAGGCGGCCGACCGCCCGGACCACGTAGGGGCGGACGCAGTAGCAGCCGATGCCGATGCCAAGCGTGATGAGGCTGATCACAAAGTAACGGTTGAATCCCGACCAGAGATGCAGATGCACATGCAGATCCTCCGCAGCAATGGCCGACGCGGCGGGCGCGACGACGGCATGGCCCAGCGGCCCGCAGACCAGCGCCAGCCCAATGCAGCCCAGGCCGAGCACCGCTGGACCGATCCGCATCGAACGCGGAACCTCATGGGCATGCAGCCCTTCGGGCATCCTGCCCATGAAGGGTTTCCAGCCGGTAGACAGGCCGACGAGCACATAGGCTGCGCCGCCGATGACGGTCGGAATAATCAGCAGTGGCTTATCACCCAGTGCGTGCAGCCAGACTTCCTTGGCCACAAAGCCGAAAAACGGCAGGAATCCTCCCATGGACAATCCGGCCAAGATGGCGCAGGCAAAAGAGATCGGCATGGCCCTGCGCAGGCCGCCGAGTTTGTCGATCGAGGTTTCGCCGCCGGTCTCGTGCGTAATGCCGCCAGCAATCATGAAGAGCGTTGCCTTATAGAAGGCGTGGGCGATCATAAATGCCACCAAGGCTTTTATTGTGTAGGACGAGCCGACGCCGAGCAGCATGACCATGGCCCCAAGTGCGGAAACGGTGCTGTAGGCCAATAGCCGCTTTAGCACATGCTGCCCCATTGCCATGACGGCTCCCAGCAGGAAGGTGGTCGTTCCAATCGTCGTTAGAATAGCCATCCATTCATTGGTTCCGCCCAGCGCGGGATGGAGGCGGGCGAGCAGGTAGACGCCCGCCTTGACCATGGTGGAAGAATGCAGGTAGGCGCTTGCCGGCGTGGGTGCCTGCATGGCGTTGGGCAGCCAGAAGTGGAACGGGAACTGAGCCGACTTGGTGAAGGCTCCGATACAGATGAAGATTAGTACCGGCAGATAATACGGGTGTGCCTGAAGCTCGGCACCGCGCATAATCAGCTCGGAGAGTCGCCACGTGCCTGTTGCTTGCGCCATAAGGATCATCCCGGCAAGGAGGAACAGGCCGCCAAGCACAGTAACGAGCATGGACTGCAGTGCCGCCGCGCGCGCATCGTCATTTTCATGATTGAAACCAATCAGCAGATAGGAGGTAAAGCTGGTCAGTTCCCAGAAAATGAATACAACGAGGAGGTGATCGGCCAGCACCACGCCAAGCATGGAGACCATGAAAGCAATGATAAACATCAGGAAGCGGCCCTGCCGGGGATCGCCTTTAAAATACCCTTGGGTATAGAGAAGAATAAGTGTTCCGATTCCGCTGATCAACAGTGCAAACAACAGGCTCAGGCCGTCTAGCCGAAACGCCAGATCAAGCCCCAGCGCCTCCACCCAGCAAAAACTCTGGACCACGGTATGCCCATGCATCACCGAAGGAACCTGAGCGAGCAACCAGATAAAGAATGCCACTGGAGCCGCCGACAACAGTGCGCCGGCATACTTTGGACAAGCACGGTGAATCCACGGCGCGGCAAGCGCAACGACAAAGCATATGGCCAACAAACCGATCATATTAAAACTGCACTATACATACTTGCCATTGAACCTTTCCAACCTCCACTTCGGCTGTTCGCGAAATGGAACCAGATAAGTACCCAAGGAGCAAGCCGGAAGGACAACATAAACCACAGGTATGATGATCGCATTTGTCAATCCCTCTAAGACGGGCAGTCGCACCTTTATTCCACCCCTGTAAATATTGGTTTTTATCGGTTTTTTTCTATTGCCTTGCCTGTGCAATTTCCTTAAAAGTCTCTCATCACTGGATCGATAACGGAGTCGGACAGTTTGTTGGAATTAATCAGGAACTAACTAGGAGAAATACAATGGGAAAACCTATGACCAAATCGCAGATCATCGCAGCAGTTGCTGAAAAAGCTGACATCAGCAAAGTACAGGCCAAAGACGCTCTGGAAGGTCTTGCTGAGCTCGCATACGCAGGTGCAGCTGATGGATTCACCATTCCTGGCCTCGGCAAGCTCGTTAAAGTTGACCGCGCAGCACGCATGGGTCGTAACCCGGCTACTGGCGAAACCATTCAGATTGCGGCTAAGACTGTCCTGAAGTTCCGTATCGCTAAAGCAGCTAAAGACGCTGTACTCTAATCGATCGCGATGCTACAAGCGCCGTCCCGTCTATTTGGGGCGGCTCTTTTTTATCCCATGAAAAACCTACTCTATCTCATCGTTGCAGCCTCCACACTTATACTCGGTGGATGCGCATCCACCGACGACTACCACGACCAACAGGAATATTCCGATATGCCGTGGAACACTCCCCAGCAATGGGAAGGTTCGCGTTCCATTCCCGGCCTGAGCCCGGGGGGCTATTAACCTTACCTCATCTATTTTCAGGGAAAGCCCGCGGAAACCGCGGGCTTTTTCGTGCCTATACGGATTGGGCCACCTGATCGGCAGCCTCATGAAAGGACCCGTCTCTTGTTCGACATATTTTTCTGTTCTTATTTTTTGCTTTGTTATTTTTATTATTTCTTCTATCTTTTTTGTTCACCGCAAGGATACGGAACGTTAACAAATAGGAGGTGTAAGATGAAAAGAAGAAAGCTGCTGAGCGCTCTGATGGTTGCAACACTCGTCTGTGCAACAACTGGCATTGCCGGAGATGCGGTTGCCCTCAAGGGCAATAAAAAGAGCAAGGTATATCATAGACCGACATGCCGCTACTACACAGCAAAAGGTTCCACGGTTGAGTTTAAGACGGAACTCGAAGCCACGCAGGCTGGCTATAAAGCATGCAAGCAGTGCGCAAAACCCAAATCCAAGAAAAAGACGCCTCAAGCAAAATAGCAACGAAAACCCTGAAAGAGAAAGCTCCGGGCCAAATCGCCCGGAGCTTTTTGGTTTTAAATTCCAGTCCAGATTCCATAGTCTGTCCGAACGAATGACTGGAGAGTGTTCATGGAACGAATAGGTGCGCTGTTGGACCTTGTTGATAAATTGGCCTGGGGGTGGCCTACGATCATTCTACTGGTAGGCACCGGCCTGTATTTAACCACCCGGTTAATGTTTGTTCAGATCCGCCACCTCGGCCATGCCGTGGCCTGCATCTTCGGGAAATATGACCAACCCGAAGAGCGCGGCGATATCTCCCATTTCAAGGCACTTGCCACAGCGCTTTCAGCCACCATTGGTACAGGTAATATTGCCGGCGTTGCCACCGCCATTGCGGCCGGCGGCCCCGGCGCGGTCTTCTGGATGTGGATTACGGCACTCGTCGGCATGGCCACTAAATTCACCTCCTGCACCCTCGCGGTAAAATACCGAAAGATTCATGACGATGGCTCCGCCAGCGGTGGCCCGATGTATTTCCTTTCTTTGGGTCTCGGCAACAAGAAGCTGGGCGCATTCCTCGGTGGCGCGTTTGCGCTGTCCGGCGTTGTGGCCTCGTTCGGCATTGGCAATATGGTGCAGGCCAACTCGGTCGTCGGAGGGCTCGGCTACCTTTTGCCGGAGGCGTCCCAGGCCGCTGGCTTCTCGCTGTGGCAGGGATTTGACATTTCATGGATGAGCCTCATCACCGGACTGATACTCTCTTTCCTGACCGGCATCGTGATCCTCGGCGGCATTAAACGCATTGCCAACGTCGCCGGAGTGATCGTTCCATTTATGTGCACCTTCTACGTGCTCGGAGCGCTCCTCATTCTAATCCTGAATATGGCGGCCATTCCGGCCGCCTTCGCCCAGATTTTCAACTATGCATTCACGCCCTACGCCGTCGGCGGCGGCCTGTTTGGAACGGCCATTCGCTACGGCGTTGCACGGGGTGTCTTTTCCAATGAGTCCGGCCTTGGATCGGCCCCGATTGCCCATGCCGCCGCCAAAACCAGCGAGCCTGTTCGCGAAGGTTCCGTTGCCATGCTCGGCCCCTTCATCGATACCCTTATTATCTGCACCATGACCGCATTGGTGATTCTCGTCACCGGAGCCAACCAGAGCGAATTCGATGGCGGGGCACTGACCGCCCATGCCTTTAAGCAGGGCCTGTTTGGCTACGGACAATATCTCGTTGGGTTTGGCTTGATGTTCTTTGCCTATTCCACCCTGATCGCCTGGTCCTACTATGGCGACCGCTGCGCCGAATTCCTGTTCGGAGAAAAAGCGGTGCCGATCTACCGCTGGATGTATGTCGTCTGCATCACCATCGGTGCGGTCGGCGGACTGAAGGTCATCTGGACCATCGCCGATATCTTCAATGCACTCATGGCCATTCCCAACCTGATTGGCCTGTTGCTACTCTCCGGCGTTGTGGCCCGCGAAACCAAACGCTACTGCGCGCGGCTGAAAAACGGGGAGTTCAAGAACGTGTAGGCGATGCTTCCTGCTTTGTCTACTTCCGGTAGAGTGAGGCCAACTTCTCCGGCGAAATACCCAGACGATATCCCAAAATCATCAGCTTGTTGATGAGCGTTACCTTGACCACACCGTGTTGTTGCCATCGGCGTCCCGAGGTAAGGGCAGGTTGCGCGACGGTTACGATTTTACCCAACCGGCGCAAACTGCGCACAAAGGCATAATCCTCCATGATCGGCATATCCGGGAAACCGCCTGCCTGCTCGAAAGTATCCTTGCGCATGAACAGACCTTGGTCTCCGTAGGGCATCTTTAATGCACGGGAGCGCCAATTGGTCATCGCTTCAATAAACTTCAGCCCGCGCATCTGCTCCATGAGCTTGAAAGAAAAGGCACCCAACACGACTGAAGAACCGGAAAGCGTCTCACGCATGACCCAATCCCAACCCTCCGGAAGCAGCGTGTCGGCATGTAAAAAGAGCAGCAGTTCGCCCGAGGCCTTTTCAGCTCCCAGATTTTGCTGAGCTGCCCGCCCATTCCGGCACTCCAGACAATCCGGAACAATGGAGCGAGTTCTATCGGTGCTTCCGCCGTCGACAACGATGACTTCGACATTGAACCCCTCGTGTACTTTTTCCAGCGTTTGGGCAATGTGCTCCTCTTCATTGAGTGTCGGGATAATAACGGAAATACGCGGCGGTATATCCTCCGGGAGATCGACGTCATGGAGTGGAGGGAGAAGAGCAACCGACAAGCCGGCCGTCGCCTTCATGGTTTGGTCGAAGACCTGTTCCCCGCCCCAGTCGATGCTTTGAAACAACCGGGTCGCGGGGGTCCCGACCATTTCATCCGGAAGTGTAGCCGAGCTCCCCGCCCGATCTAACCCAATCAGATAATATCCACCGTCGCTGGCCGGGCCGATCACGCAATCATGATCTTTCAGGGCGCAAAACGCATCCTGCATGTTCGACCCGCCATTGGACGGGCAATCGGCCCCGATCACAACAACCTGCTCCGACCCAGCCTTAAAGTGATCGGCGAACGCACGCTCCATTCTCTCGCCGAGGTCACCCTCGCCCTGCTCGACATAATTAAATTCATCACCAAGCCAGCTTCGCATCTGCTCCAGCGACCCACCGGTATATCGAATTTCGACGCGGGACCCGGTCCGGAAAGCTTGCGCGGCAGTGTACTCCGTCATTTCCCGTTGCAGTTGCGCAGCACCCTCCGCACCCAGATGAGGAATCAGCCGGGTCTTGGACTCCCCGCAAACCGGGAACCGGGTAAAAACAATCAATTGCTGTTTATGATCCATCATGACCTATCATTTGCTTTATCGGTGGAATGCATTAACCTCCGTGCAACGAAGGAGAAAATTATGCATACAGAATCCAACGTTATTAGACCACACCATTGCTTCTGCGAAATTCCGGATGCGGAGCTGCGACCCTGGGTGGACAAACGCTACCGGGAACAGCGACCAACCGTGGAGCTGATTCACTCGACCGACGACCCCCATGAAAAGGAAATCATCAGCATTGTCGCGCTCCTCGATGTGGATGAACAATCGATGCTCGAACTGATGGGCGATGTCGACAAACCGACGCACCACATTATCCATTGCCGCGAGAATGTAAAACGAATGCTTGGGCTGGGTGGTGGCGAAGGGACAGATCATTCAGATTCCACTCCGTAGTAACGCCGGTACATGGCACCGGTATCGACCCGCCCCCGCAAGCGCTGCCAACAGTAGCTGCAAACCAGCCGGACAATCAGACCGGCCCGGCCAAAGCCCTCCGTCGCCCATTTCCGCGAGGAGGCCCGAACCGTGCCAAACAAGAATGCCGAATGCCCGATCCGGCCAAGCCGCAGGCTCAGTTCCACATCCTCCATCAGCGGAATCCCACAGAAAACATGATGTTCAAGTCCAATCTTGCGGCGGAAAAACTGGACTTGATCCCCAAACCCGATGCCCAAAAACGCCGCCCGAAAATCATTCAGGAACTCGATCAGGCGTAACCGTCCGGCGCCATCGGCGAATACGGACCCGATGGCTCCGCCCCCCACGCCGGGATTACTTCGCATCACGTCGAGAACCTGATCCATCTGTTCGGGAGCAACCAGGGAATCGGCATGAACAATCACCACAACATCTCCACAAGCCTGCTGAATGCCCGCGAGAATTTGCCCACCCCGCCCGCCACTTGCTTCAATCACGATCGCATTCGCAATGCGGGCCTGCTCGACGGTGTCGTCCTGAGAGCCTGCATCGACCACTACCACCTCCACCACGGAGGCGCACGCCCGGAATGTCTGAATGCATCGCCCAATCCATTCGCCTTCGTTACAGGTGGGAATGATCACCGACAAGGTCTGCGGGGGTGGTTCATCGCGAACCCGCAACCGGCGCAAGCCACCTACGGCTTCGCAGAGCAACAGCAAAATTATCGGAGCCCACTCAACTGCCTGCACCGCACCCGGCAGGGTCCACTCGCCGGTATAGTGGTAGATCCCGTTCGTGACGAATACGCCGCAAATGGTCAGGCTCAGCAATAGTCCCGAACGCAGGGGACGGAGCGGTAACAGGGGAATGAGCCAGGCGACATACCAATAGTGAACGGTCGGGGCGAAGACCAGCAGCACCATCCAGGCCGCCAGCATGCCGGTGACGGGATCGGCATGAAACCATTTCCGCCACAGCGGGCTACAGGCCGCAAAGACCGCTGCAAGACCGACCAGCAACAGCCCCTTGCAGAGCGTCGTGGCCGGTTCCATCTGGTCAAAACCGATCCGGAGCAGGGCGTGAACAGAACCGTTATAGGCAAATTTTTCGCCAAAACGCACGATACAGTCGAACACCTTTTCCGGTTCGTTTCCAAGGAATGGAAGAAAGGGAAGCAGCACAGACAACCCTCCAACCCAGGCCCACTTCAGGTTATCGCGCCGCAACAGGAAGGGCACCGCCACGACGGCCACATATTTTGACTGAATGGCCAGGCCGGCGGCCAGAAACATCCACCCCCACCAACGACGATCAAAGGCGGCCAGTGCCACCAGCAGAAAAAAGTTTTGAATGGCGTCAAAATGCGCTTCCCCGGAAAAGGCGTAGAGCACCACGGGATTGAGGGCATAGAGCAACGCCCAGCGCGCATCGAGCTTGCGAAATTCCAGAAGCTTCAGAATAAGGATCAAGCTGGCAAGGTCAAAAGCCACAACCAAGCCCTTCATCGCCCACGGGGAATAGGCCAGCTTGCCTACAGCGGCAAAAAGCATGAGCATAAACGGAGGATAGGCTGCCGGCAGGTCGGGATGGTTGATCGCGGCATGGAACGGATCGGTCCGGGCCAGTGGGGCGAGCGCCGGATCGTTCGGCGCGTGGAGATAGGGATTGATGCCCTCGGCGACCAGCCGGCCTTCCCACAGGTAGCGGTTGGTGTCGTCGGAGGGCTCCATCCCAAGTAGCGCCATGCGTGCCAGCACCGCAACAAGCAATACCGTGCCCCCCCGGGAGAGACGAGGGAAGATCCGATGCCGGGGAAACAGTACCACCAGCGTCAGGCATCCCCCCCACAGCAAGGCGAACCGCAACATGTGGGCGTAGGCATTCGTTCCGATATTTCCCCGGCCCCCGCTGGCAAGCACCAGCAGCAGCGCGGCGGCAACAACCACAAATCCACCCCCGGTGGCGCGGTTATCTCCGTCCATGGGCCACCCCCATGGAATGCATCAGGGTCAGGACTCCCACGGCAAGGAAGCCGGCAGAATAGAGCGCCAGAAACGGTCCCACCAAATATTTTCCGGCCGACCAGTAAATCGTCAGCGAATAGCTGCAATACAGGCCCAGTGTGATTTCGAATATGGCCAGCGCCGGCAGGCGAACGGAATAGTTTTTCAGTTGCTTATCGCCCTGCTTGGGCGTTCGC
Organism: uncultured Verrucomicrobiota bacterium; assembly: GCA_964639125.1. Lineage (GTDB taxonomy): Bacteria > Verrucomicrobiota > Kiritimatiellia > Kiritimatiellales > Pontiellaceae > Pontiella. Next base: position 2,893 of record CAZWZW010000009.1, on the reverse strand, counting down.
ACAAATGGACTTTCACGACCTATCACCGCCTCCACAACCGCCTTCGTGTTGGAAATACCGATGCCGATACCGATCACCATCAGGACCGGCATGCAGGCCATGCGTTTCACCCAATCGGGATAGGCTGCTTGCTGACTCACCAGATAGAGTGCGCTCGGGGCCAGCATGGAAAAGACCAGCACCAGTGCAACGGTCCCGAAAACAATCGGGGCAAGACTCAATCTTAACGTCAGCAATACCGGCAAGGCCAACACCGCCAGCGTCACCATCATCGGATGCACCAGATAGTGCGTCATGTGAAAAAAGGCCTGAATTTTTTTAAACACCGGCACGTTCGCCCGCAGTAAACGCGGCATCAACTTGATGGCGGTTTGGATGGATCCCTTGGCCCAGCGGAACTGCTGGCTTTTGAATGAATTAATATCGTCCGGCAACTCGGCCGGGACCACAAGGTCGGGCACGTAGGCCGTCTGCCAGCCCTCCAGTTGAACACGGTACGAAAGATCCATGTCTTCCGTCAGGGTATCGGCCTCCCATCCACCGCCGGCCTCAATGGCCGCCTTGCGCCAAATTCCAGCCGTGCCGTTAAAATTCATGAATAGCCCATTCCAGCAACGGGCGGATTGTTCCACCATGAAATGCCCGTCGATCCCCACCGACTGTGCACGCGTGAGCAGCGACTGCCGCCGGTTCAGATGTCCCCACCGCGCCTGAACCAGCCCAATGTTGGAATGGGCCAGAAAACAGGGAACCGCCGTTAGCAGATAGTCTTCAGTAGGCACAAAGTCCGCATCGAAAATTGCGATCAGTTCCCCGCGGGCCTGTACCATGGCATGAGCCAACGCTCCGGCTTTATAGCCGGTACGTTTTTTGCGCCGCACCGCATAAATATCGTGCCCTTGCGCACGCAGCTCCGCAACCATACAGTCAATCACCTCGCACGTCTCATCCGTGGAATCGTCGACCACCTGAATTTCGTGAAAGCCAGAGGGATAGCGCATGGCACAAGCAGAGCGCAGCACTCGCTCCACCACATTCATTTCGTTGTAAACCGCAATTTGCGTGGTGACAACCGGCAGATCATTGCGCGCCATCAAGTCCCCATAGTCGGCCAGCAGCTGCTTCATATTCTTGCTGGCAGCTTCCCGTTTCCGCTTAAACAGATGAATCATGACATAGCAATTGAGTCCGTACAGGGAGAGCCCCGTCGCCGCCAAAAAATAGAGCACCACTGCAACATCCGACAAAAAAACCATCATGCCTTCCATCCTATTCCGCTTTCCTTTTTTTAACGCTTTTCACTCGGTTCTTAGCGGCGCTGCCAGGCAAGCCATTTTTTCATGAGCGAAGCAATGACAGGTGTGAGCCGGGTCTGGTTATATAGTCCGGCACACCGCTTGATCGCTTCCGACTGGGTTGGGTAGGGATGAATCACGCCCCCGATTTTTCCGAGTCCCATCCCGGCGGCCATGGCCACAGAGATTTCGTTGATCATTTCCCCGGCGTGGGCCGCCACGATAGTGGCACCAAGGATCTTATCGGTCCCCTTCTTGACCACAACCTTCACAAAACCCTCCGCTTCGCCTTCGGCCAAAGCACGATCATTTTCGTTCATCTCAAACTTGAAGGTATCGGTTGCAACCCCCTGCTCATCAGCCTGGTGCTGGTACATGCCGACGTGCGCAATCTCCGGATCGGTATAAGTGCACCACGGCATATTGAGTGCAGAGAGTTTTTTCTTTCCACCAAACAGTGCATTCTGGATCACGATCTGCGCCGCGGCATCGGCAGCGTGGGTGAATTTATACATCATGCAACAGTCCCCTGCGGCATAGATGTTCGGATTGCTGGTACGGAGGTTGTCATTCACCACGATCCCCCTGCGGGCTTCGTATTCCACACCTGCTTCTTCGAGCCCTAGGTTGGCGACATTCGGAGCACGGCCTGCTCCCACCAGGATCTGATCGCCTTCCACCTCCATTGCCGTGCCGTTCTGCGCAATGTGCACCTTCTTCACGGCACCCGCAGAGGAAACCTTGTCCACCTTCGATTCCAGCAGCACTTCGATGCCGTCCCGTTCGAACGATGCGGCCAGCATGGCAGAAGCTTCCGGATCTTCGCGCGGCAGAAAACGCGCCATCTCGATAATCGTTACGCGGGAGCCAAGCCGCCGGAATGCCTGTGCCAGCTCGCACCCGATCGGACCGCCGCCGAGCACGATCAAATGCTTCGGCAGCTCGGTCAGGTTGAACACCGTTTCGTTGGTGAGGAACCCGGCATCCTCAAGCCCGTCAATATCGGGATGAAAGGCCCGCGCTCCAGAGGTAATGACCGCCTTCTTGAACGGGATCGTCTGGCCACCGACCTCAACGGTATTGCGTCCGGTAAACTTCGCTTCGCCGATGAAAATGTCCACGCCTTTTTCGGTGTAGCGCTTCGCCGAGTCGTTGTCGCTGATATTCGCGCGTATCTTCCGGAGGCGTTCCATCACCTTCGGGAAATTCTCCTTCCCCGTTTCGGCAGGCGTAAGGCCAAACTCCGCGGCGTTCCGCATTTTGGACGCAAGGTGCGAAGGGGCAATCAACGCCTTGGAAGGTACACAGCCGACGTTCAGGCAGTCGCCGCCCATCAGGTGCCGTTCAATCAGCGCGACCTTTCCACCCAGCCCGGCCGTCCCGATGGCGGAGATCAAACCAGCCGTTCCGGCCCCGATCGCAACGAGGTTATAGGTCCCGTTCGGTGTTGGATTCTGCCAATCGGAAGGATGGACATTATCGACCAGTTTACGGTTATGGTCATCCATCGGCGCGGGTTGTACATTCCAATCTTCACTCATCGATTTTCTCCGCCAAGGCTTTCTTTGCAATTTTGGTTACATACACCGTCACTAAAA
>CAZWZW010000008.1:0-36521 GCA_964639125.1 uncultured Verrucomicrobiota bacterium | reverse complement strand
GAAAGCCAAAACACAAGATGTAGTACCGAGTCCAGCGAAGGGGATACCCATATTATCCAATTTGACATTGAAATACCAAATAGCGGTCTGTATATGCATTGCCTTTATGTGAACGGTAAATTTCTGCAGTTTTATAAAAATACATATAATATAGATCAATTTATGGAGGTATATTTATGGATGTTATTATACTCTCGAGAGTGCAGTTTGCGCTGACCATCATGTTTCACTATATCTTTCCGCCGCTGACAATCGGTTTGGGCTGGATGATTTTTATGTACAATACGCGCTATCAGGAAAACGATAATCTGTTTTTCCAGCAGCTGGCGCGGTTCTGGACCAAAGTGTTTGCCATTTCTTTCATCATTGGGGTGGCGTCCGGCATTACCATGGAATTTCAGTTCGGCACGAACTGGGCGGGCTATTCCCGCTTTGTCGGCGATATTTTCGGGGCACCGCTTGCGGCGGAAGGTATTTTTGCATTTTTTCTGGAATCGAGTTTCCTGGGGATTCTTCTTTATGGCCGGAAACGGGTTTCGCAAAAGATGTATTGGTTTTCCAGCTTGATGGTTGCGGTGGGAGCCACGGCATCCGCTTTTTGGATTGTGGTGGCCAACTCCTGGCAGCAAACGCCGGCGGGCTATGAGATTGTGACTGAGATGGTCAACGGAGTTGAAGTCACACGTGCGCAACTGACGAATTTCTGGGAAGCTGTATTCAACCCCTCCACGCTTCCCCGCTATTTTCATGTCATCACCTCGGCGCTGTGCGTGGGTGTATTTTTCATTCTCGGCACATCGGCCTGGCAGATTCTCAAGGGCAGGCATGTGGAATTTGCGCGCAGATCCATGCGCTCGGCAATCGTTCCGGCCTTTTCGGTCATCATGCTCACCCTGTTTGTCGGGCATCACCATGGGCATCAGGTATCACAGACACAACCCGCCAAGCTTGCGGCCTTCGAGGGCATTTGGAATACGCAAACTCACGCTCCGTTGATGCTCTTTGGCTGGCCGAGCCAGAGCGAGGAGGAAAACAGGTTTGCCCTCCGGATTCCCGGGATGGTCAGCCTGTTCATCGGTGGAAAGTTCAATACTGAGGTTCAAGGCCTGAAAGACTTCCCCCCGGAAGACCGTCCGCCGGTGGCCATTTCGTTCTGGTCGTTTCACCTTATGTTTTATATGGGCATGTGGATGGCACTGATTGCATTTCTGGGTGTAATTTTCTGGCTCACGAAAAAGCTGCTGGATCATAGGATTTATCTGTGGGCGGCGGCGCTCACTGTACCGCTGCCCTTTCTTGCAAACGAGGTCGGGTGGGTGGCGGCCGAGGTCGGGCGCCAGCCGTGGGTGGTCTATGGTGAGTTACGCACAGCGGATGCGGTGTCGGCTACCGTGCCTGGAGGCCAGGTGCTCGCCTCGATCATTATGTTCTCATTAATTTACTCATTGCTGTTCGGCCTATGGATCTATCTGCTTAGAAGGCAGTTCCATAAAGGCCCTGAATCGATTGAGACAATTGAATCGGAGGCCAAATAATCATGGAAACTCTGCAAATCATCTGGTTTCTTCTCATCGGTATTCTCGTGATTGGTTATTCCATTCTCGACGGGTTTGATCTTGGGGTCGGCTTCTGGCACCTTTTTGCCAAGAAGAAAGGGGAGCGCACGGCATTCATTCATTCGATTGAGCCGTTTTGGGACGGCAACGAAGTCTGGCTGCTCACGGGGGGCGGCGCCTTGTTTGCCGCGTTTCCTCCTGTTTATGCCACTGTCTTCAGCGGGCTCTATCTGGCCATGATGGTCGTTTTGCTTGGTCTCATCTTCCGCGCGGTAGCGATCGAATTTCGCAACAAGGTCGACCGCCCCGGCTGGGTTAAGGTCTGGGACCTTGCCTTTGCTTTTGGCAGTATCCTTCCATCGGTTCTTTACGGGGTCGCCATTGGGAATGTTTTGCGGGGCTTGGAGCTCAATGCGATTGGGGATTATACCGGCGGGTTTCTTGCATTACTCAATCCTTTTGCACTGGTTTGCGGCCTCACCGGCCTTTCGATGTTTGCACAGCATGGCGCATTGTACCTCTCCATGAAACTTGACGGAGAAATTGCAACCGATGTGCGCAAGTGGGCTTCAACGATTGGGTATGTCTTCCTTCCGCTGTTTATGGTTGCTGCAACTTTTGGCATCAAGAACTGCATCTACGGAATAAAAGCGATCCCCATGGCATTTGTAGTGCTCGCACTCATGGCTAACTCGGTCGCGTTCATGTTTAACAAAAAAGAACAGGCGAAGGCGGCGTTTTTGGCATCGTGCTGCACCATCGCCTTCGTAATGCTCGCCGTTGCGTCTGCTCTCTTCCCGAACATGGTGCCGTGCACCAACGACCCGGAGTGGAGCCTGACAGTGTTTAACTCTTCGTCATCAAAGTTGACACTCACGGCAATGCTGGTCATTGCCCTCATCGGCATGCCGGTCGTGCTCGGCTACACGGGGTTCATTCATCGAGTGTTTAGGGCTCCGGTGCAAGTCAACGAAGATTAGGTTCGGCATTGGCGCGGTGAGTGTTATCTTCCCTGTCGGATGAAAAATTGGGTGCAAAAATTGAAATTGCGGCTGGCGGCCATCGTGCTGCTGGCCGGTACGGTTTTGTTCTGGGGATTCTATGATCGCTATGAGCCTGCTGGTCCCGTTCTTCTGAAATCGCCTTCTCTTGAGCAGGCGCACCGGGTTCGGGGTGATTGCGCTGAAACCAACGGACTCTATACCCTCCGTGTTCCCGCCTCGGGAAAAATGGCGCGGCTCAACTTTCGCGTGCCGGAAGCGACGGATTATGAGCACATCCGCGTTCGGGGGCGTATTAAGGTTGAGGGCGTTGTTCTGGGGAAATATCCATGGAGCTGCGCCCGTTTGATCGTGCTGCAATATGATGCCGACAACAAATGGATTCCCGGTGCTCACAGTGTCGTCGGACGGGATGGCACCGAGGACTGGGAAGCGCATGAGGAAATTTTTGAAATTCTACCCGAAACTGTCCACGTTGATGTCAGCGCTCAGCAGATCGGGGCGTCCGGTACGGCCTGGTTCGATCGCATAGAGGCACAGCCCGTCCGGGTTCGTGCATCATTTGTATGGTGGCGGAGTATTTTTTCCGGGGTTTGGATATTTATGGGCGTGCTCTATTTCCCCCGCTGCCGACTGCACGAGCGTAAGCTGCGCACCCTGATTTTCCTGAATGCCGTGGCGATCCTCTTTGGGAGCCTCATGCCCGAACAATGGATTGAGAAATCAACCGATTATTTCAAGGAGGTGGCCGTGCAGGCCGCCCATACGATCAAGCCCGTCGAAAAGCCGGTGGAGCCAAAGGCTTCTTCGCTCGCGAAAAAGTCGTCTAAAAAACAAGGACATGAATCCACGCGCATGAATCAGTTTAATGCGATTGTAGGAGGGACCCATCGGATCGGGCATTTTAGCCTGTTTGCTTCGCTTTGTTTTTTGCTCTATCTGTGTGCCGCACTGGAGCGGCAGGAATCCGTTTATTATGCAAAGGTGGGTTTCGACCTCCTTCTTTTCGCGTCTATTACAGAATCGCTCCAGTTTTTAACACTGGACCGAACCGCGGGAGTGAGCGACCTGCTCACGGATATCTACGGAATGGCTGCCGCGCTATTGTTGTTTGTTTGCGTGCGACCGTTGGTCCTCAAAAAATCGGATCGGTTGGCTTGATTCTTTCGGCGCATGTTTCGGCAGCATTGAAATATCCGCGTTTTCCATCCAGCGGCGCAGGGCATTCCATCCTTCAAAGCCGGTTTGGCTGTTGATGTAGCGATAGCCATCGCCATAGTCGGGGTCGGGGCAGTGGTCGATGCCATGAAGAATATCGACATAGTTTCGGCGGCGGCAATATTCCGCGGCCGCCTGCTGGCAGATGCCTTCATGAACCCATAAGGGGGCATCCTTAAGCGCTGGAAAATGTTCGTTCATCAGGTCATGCATCAGCTCGTGCATGGCTGCCACACGGAATACCTCGTCGTGGAGATGATCAACAATATAAATTTTTTCGGTGGTCTCGGATGACTCCCGCTGCTTCCTGCCGAACCGGAGGTGCTTCGTCACTCTGATTTGCCGGCTGTAAAGGCCGCGGATCGATACGGGCGAGTCGGATTTGCGGAGTTTTTTGGAGAGCTTTCGCATCTCGTCGCGATTCACCAGCACCAGTTCCGGAACGGTTTCGAGTTTGAGCGAGGTCCATGCTTCCAGTTGGCGGCGGGCACGCTCATAATGTTGCTGGGCCATCTCCTGGCTGGTAACCGCCCAGCGGATGCAATGGTTGCAAATTTCGCGACCGTCCTCCAGTCGGGTGGGATGAGCAGCGGGCAGGCCGCACGAAAAGCACGTGGGTTTGTTTTCAATGCATTGCTGACAGTAGCGGTGTCGGGTAATGGTGTATCCCTGTTGAATCGGGGTGGCGCAAATCTCGCATTTTGGCAACGTTTTTTTGAAGCAGGCTTCGCTGCAAAAGGTTTTATCATCGGCCTTGAAGAACTCGCCCCGGACGATTTTTTTGCAGATCGAGCAGGTGGGACGCAATTGGTCGGCACACTCCGGGGAGCAGCATTTGCGGCCTTGGTAGGTCCAGCACTTCCGGTCGAGGCGCCGCCGGCACACCTCGCAGCGCGGGATTGCCGCGAAGGTCGGCAGCACCAGGCAACTGGCACCCGCCGCAAAGAGTCGTCTGGACAACTTGTTCAACATAGGGCTGTAACGGATATCATAGCGAAGCCCGACTAGTCGAAGCTATACAGGGGGGAGATCGATTTATAGAACGTTTCCGCAAGGGTCTGTTTTTGTCTGATCTTGCTGTACTGCCGGGAAATGGTTTCCAATTCCTCTGGTTGGGAGAACAGCCATGCGGCGATCATGTTAAAATCGTTTTCCAGACTGGATCGACTGTAGTTCAGCAGGAAACCATCCGCCCGCAGCGTTGTCGTATGGCTATAACGCAGCGGATTGCTCAGCATCTCGAACCCGTTTCCGGAATAGGAAAACAGGGGGCTGTTCGTCTGCTCCCACTGGGCAGTGGGGAATGTGTAGCGATTGAACAGGATGCTGGAAAATTCCGAGTGCAAACGTTGGGAAAGAAACGAGCGCGTGTAGCCCTGCTCGATTTTCTGACAAGTTATATACAGGCATTGACCATGGTACGAGCTTCCATATTTCCCGCCGCTGCATGTCAGCGTTCCAAGCAGATAGATATCCGTCAGATTGGAGCGGATGACCGATGCCGGATGGCTCTGGCAAAACTCCCGAATCAGCGGAATCATGCGGACAACCTGACCTTGTTCAATCGGATCGCCTGTTGCGGCAATGGAGGGGGTTCTCCAGTGGGCGGGGAAGAACGAGTCGGGATCGTAGCGATAGTGAACCCGTACGTTAAAATCCTGCTGGATCTGGGACAACTGCGCATCAATGTCTGCGGAGTTGGATCGCGAGGCGTGAAGGATCTGGGGAAGGAAGAGCGCGGCGGCCAATAAAAAATGTAATCGTGCTGTCATCAATGCGGGCTTTTCGGGTCGACGCAATCCATTTAACGGGATGATTCTAGACATTAAAACCGGGTCAGCCAATAAAATATTGCAGAGAGTGTCGAAGAAAACTCAGGGGTTGATCGTTGCCGGAAATCAGTGCTCCTTTTTGGTTCCAATAGCCGGAAGATCGGCGATAAGCTCCCTCGCAACTATTCGGAAGGGAAGGGTATGGAGAATCGGAAAAGCATGGTTATCTCGGTAATGGATCGGGACCGGCCCGGTATTGTTGCGGAGGCAACAGAGTGCATCGGTGAGCTTGGCGGCAATCTGGCCGACTTGCGTGAGTCGGTGCTGTGTGGTTATTTCACGATGATCCTCGTTGCGGCATTCCCGGAAAAAGTTACGGTGGAGCAGGTGAAGCGGGCCGTGTCTGCGGCAACGGCATCCCATGTGTCAGTCGTGCTGCACAATGATCCATTGGATGAGCCGGCACGCTCGGTGTATGCCTATATCCTCTCCGCCGTGGGCCGCGATCGTGTCGGGCTTGTGGCCCAGGTTTCCCGCTTTTGTTGCGACCGCGGGGTGAATATTATCGACCTCGCCTCGCATGTGGAAGGCGACCAATACACCATGATGCTGCAAGTCAACCTCGCCAACGTCGAGTTGTTGGAGCAACTAGAAGCCGATCTTGCAGAATTTGGTGAATCCAGCGGGCTGAACCTGGTGCTGCAGCATAACGACATTTTCAAGGCTACCAACGAGATTTAGGCTTAAAACCTGAAACTGGAAACTAAACAATGATTCGATCCGACCAGATTCTGAAAACCGTCGAAATGATCCAGAAGGAAAACCTGGATGTACGCGCGGTCACCATGGGCATCAGCCTGCTCGATTGCCGCTCCTCCGACGCGGTGGGCACCGCGCAAAACATTGAAGACAAAATCAAACGGATGGCGGGCAACTTTGTTTCAACCTGCGAACAAGTCGGGCGGAAGTATGGCGTGCCGGTCGTCAACAAGCGTATTTCGGTAACGCCCGTGGCGCACATTGGCGCGGGCTTTGACCGCGATGAATTTGTCCTGCTGGCCAAGGCGCTCGATAAAGCCGCCGCCGAGGTGGGCATCGATATTATTGGCGGTTACTCCGCAAATGTTGAAAAAGGAATCGGACAGGGCGACCGTAAGCTGATCGCCGCCGTGCCGGAAGCCCTGGCCACAACCACCAAGGTTTGCTCATCCATCAATGCGGGATCAACCCGCCACGGGTTAAATATGGATGCGGTTGCGCTGCTTGGGAAAACAGTGAAGGATGCGGCTGATGCCAGCGCCGCGAATTCCGGTTTTGGTGCGGCCAAGCTGGTGGTCTTTGCCAATCAGCCCGGCGACAACCCGTTTATGGCAGGTGCCATCCATGGACTCGGAGAGGCAGACGCCGTGATTAATGTCGGCGTCAGCGGCCCCGGCGTAATTGCGCGGGCCCTCGAACGCAAGATTGCCGCCGAAGGTGCCGATAATATTGGTCTCGACGATTTGGCCGAGGAAATCAAGCAGGCCACCTTCCGCGTCACCCGCTGCGGCGAGCTGGTGGGCCGTCAGGTGGCGGAACAGCTCGACCTGCCGTTCGGCGTAGTTGACCTTTCGCTGGCCCCGACCCCATCCGTGGGCGACAGTGTGGGCGAGATCCTGAAAATTCTGGGGGTCGATGAAATCGGAGCGCCCGGTTCAACGGCGATCGTGGCCCTGCTCAACGATGCCGTGAAAAAGGGCGGGTCGTTTGCCTCGCAAAGCGTGGGCGGTTTAAGTGGTGCCTTTATCCCTGTGATGGAAGACGCCGAGCTGGCCGGTGCCGTGGAGAGCGGTGGTCTGGTGCTCGAAAAGCTCGAGGCCATGACGTGCGTCTGTTCGGTGGGCCTCGACATGGTTCCCGTTCCCGGCGACACGGATGCCGAAACTGTTTCGGCCATCATTGCCGACGAGTTGATGATCGGCGTCATCAACTCCAAGACAACCGCGGCGCGGCTGATTCCCGTACCCGGAAAAGCGGCGGGTGAATTTGTTTCTTTCGGTGGCCTCTTTGGTGAAAGCGTGATACTCTCAGTACGCAATACAGGGCGGTCGGGCCGCTTCGTGCGGTTTGGCGGAAGAATTCCCGCCCCGATCCACAGTTTGAAAAACTGACCCGGATAAACTATCCAGGCAAAGCCGAAAGGATCAGGTATGACAAAGCGATACGTGTTCGGGATGTTATTTGTCTTCTTCGTGGTTTGGGTGGTTGTGGTCGACTGCCAGGTGATTCCATCGCCGGCTCAGCTCAAACAAAATGAGGGGCTCTTCCAGGGCTATACCATTAGGAAGCAGCCAAAACTCGCAAAGGCACTCCCCCTCGAAGACGAGATTTTGTTGCATGCCGTGGTCGACGGGCGGGAACAATTCTACTACCTCGATAGTTTGCCCGGCTTTGAGTTGCTCCTGAAAGGGTTGAGTCAGGGCACCCCCATACAGTTGCGCTATGCCGGCGGTTTCCCGAAGGTCTGGAAGCGCAAGATTTACGAAATACGCGTTGAAGGAAAACGACGAATTGGCTATACCCCGAAACAACTGGCGGAAAAACAGAAAGAGCTCTGGCTGTTTACCGGAATTTGGATGGTGGCATTTGTGGTTATTTTCTGCGTTGGTCTCATCAAGAAACCAAAACCGCGGAAATAGTTTCTTCCATTTACACTGAACAAGGTCTTCCTGATTGCATCTAATCCCCTGAGGTTGGTTTATGAGAGTTTTACTTATAACACTATTGATAACCCTGTTTTCAAGTTTGACTAGTATGGGTCGGGAGGGTGCGAAGATGCAAAAAGCCGTATTTGCGGGGGGGTGTTTTTGGGGCGTCGAAGCCATCTTTCAGGAGCTGGATGGCGTTATTGATACAACGGTCGGCTATACCGGCGGGAAGACCGAAAATCCGACCTATAAGGAAGTGTGCTACACAGACACCGGTCACGCCGAGGCCATTGAAATCATCTATGATCCCGCGAAGGTTTCCTACGAAGAGTTGCTGACCTATTTCTGGCGCTTGCACGATCCGACCACGGTGAACCGCCAGGGGCCGGATGTCGGTTCGCAATACCGCTCCGCCGTCTTCTACTATACGCCCGAACAAAAAGCTGCGGCTGAAAAGGGAAAGGTGGAAGCGCAGAAGAAATGGAAGCGACCCATCGTTACCGAAATCACCGAAGGCGGCACCTTCTATCCCGCCGAAGACTACCATCAGGACTATTTCAAAAACCGCGGGGGCCACCACACCGGCTGCCACTATCTGCGGGATTGACTGCATATCCCTGCGAACAGGAGCGCAAGGGTTGCAACTAAGGTTCTGAAAGATGCGTGTATAAAAATGGGTCTGGATTTGGTCTTCATTATTACAGGCAAATAAAGCGCTGGAGATTTCTCCAGCGCTTTATCGCTAAAAAACCGAACGAATATAAACCGACCGGGGTTAGTTGCCGGCGCGGCCGCCGACGCCTTTGGTACCGCGGGCGATTTCCTTGCGCTTGCCCTTCGGGCGCAGTGAGCGGGACGCTTCCCCGGCTTTCCACATTTCGGAGTTGTGGATCGCGCCGAGTTCCTTGTCGAGGCGCTCTTTATAGTTCTTTGCGCCGCAGACGCGCAGCACGCGCTTGGCTTCGTCCTTGTTTTTCACGGCCTTGTAGAGGTCTTTGAAGACCGGCAGGGTGGCCTTTTTAAACTTGGGAGCCCAGTCGAGTGCGCCGCGCTGCGCGGTGGCGGAGCAATTGGAGAACATCCAGTCCATGCCGTTTTCGTCGACGAGGCGAATGAGGCTCTGGGTCAGCTCTTCAACCGTTTCGTTGAAGGCTTCGGATGGGCTGTGGCCGTTTTTGCGAAGCACATCGTACTGCGCTTCCATCACACCGGCGAGTGCACCCATCAGGATGCCGCGTTCGCCGACGAGGTCGGAAGTCACTTCCTTTTCGAAGGTGGTCGGGAAGAGGTAGCCGGAGCCAATGCCGATCCCGAGCGCCATGCAGCGTTCTTCCGCGTTGCCGGTGTAGTCCTGGTGAACGGCGAAACTGGAGTTGATGCCTGCGCCGCTGAGAAAGTTGCGGCGGACGTTGAGGCCGGAGCCTTTCGGGGCCACGAGGATGACATCGACGTTTTCCGGCGGAACGATTTTGGTGAGGTCGTTGTATACGATGGAGAAGCCGTGCGAGAAGTAGAGGGCGTCGCCTTCATTGAGGTTGCGCTTGATCTGCGGCCAGCAGATTTTCTGGGCGGCGTCGGAGAGCAGGTATTGGATGACGGTGCCTTTTTGTACGGCTTCTTCGATTTCGAAGAGGGTTTCGCCCGGCTTGAAGCCATCGCGTTTGGCGCGGTTCCAGTCTTTCATGAATTTTTTCGACTGGCCGATGATGACGTTAAAGCCGTTGTCGCGGAGGTTGAGCGCCTGGGCCGGACCCTGTACGCCGTAGCCGATGACCGCGATGGTTTCTTTCTTCAGCACTCTCCGGGCGGTTGCCAGACTGAATTCCTTGCGGGTAACGACGGTTTCCTTCGTGCCGCCAAAGTCGATGATTGCCATGGTCTATTCTCCTTTGTTGATTAAATTCACACCCCTTGCATGAAATGCAAGATTTTTAAACGCTTCGGGGGCAGGGGTCAACGGGCAAACACATAAATTCAAGGCTTAAAGTAAGTGTTTCGGGCGGCGATAAAACAGCCGCACTCAGGTTGCCGGTGGATTCGATGGAAGCGAAACGCCAACTTTCCGGTGGTTGGAACCCTTTTTCATTTGCTTTTCCAACCGGTGGAAATATGTTTGTGAGGTCGTTGCGAAGCCTGCTGCTTTATAACGAATAACCCAATAACTAGTGGATTTACTCCTATGGACATGTTCAGCCCTTTGCTAATTTCGTTGCCGATTGCCAATATGACGGATGCTTTTTGGGACAGTACGCTGCCGGGGAAGGCGATTGTGATTATTCTCTGGATGGGTTCGGCCGCGGCGTGGACGATTATGGTGACCAAGGGGTGGCAGCTCAAACGGGCAAGCGAGTCCACCTTTGATTTTCTTCAGGCTTTTCGTGAGGAACGAATTCCAACGGCGATGTTTACACGTCGGGAAGAATATCAAGGCACTCCTTTGAATCGGATTTACAAGGCGGGCTGTACTGCGCTGGGCGGTGAACTGCAGGCCCATGGTATTGATCCCGACGATTTGCTGATGGGCGATATGACTTCCGAGGCACACCGAAGGTTGTCGCTTAACCAGCTCGAAACCTTGCGTTCAGTGGTTGATCGCAACGTGGCCGACAGCGCGCTGCACCTTGAATCCCAGATGGGTGGACTGGCAACGGCGGTCAGCGCCGCTCCATTTTTGGGACTGCTGGGCACGGTCTGGGGAGTCATGGATGCCTTCGCGGGCATGGCCGAATCGGGATCGGCTGCGCTATCTGCGGTGGCTCCCGGCATTTCCGGTGCCCTGCTCACCACGATTGTCGGCTTGCTGGTCGCACTTCCGTCGATGATCGGCTATAACCTGCTCTCCGCCAAGATCCGCCATATTTCGGTGCAAATGGATAACTTTTCGCAGGAATTCATTTCCGCCATTCAGAACAACTACGTAATCGAGGCCTAAGCATGGCGAGAAGAACCAGTCTCGTATCCCTAGGACAGATCAGCGACATCAATATGACGCCGTTGATGGATCTGACGTTTATTCTGCTGATCACTTTTATCATTACCTTTCCGCTGATTGAGCAGGGGGTGGCGATCAACCTGCCGAAGGGCAAGGCGGCGGATCTCCAGGAGCAGGCCTCTCGGTCCATCAGCCTGAATCTGGATAAACAGCTCTATCTCGACGAGGTGCCGGTTTCGATGCAAGAGCTGGTGGCTGCCATGGCCGACATTGCGGCATCGGAGCCGGATACGACGATCTATGTGCGCGCCGACCGTAAGCTGGCCTATGGCGAGGTGGTGGGAATCATGCGCGTCCTTCACGATGCAAACATAACACGAATGGCTTTGGTGACGGCGGCGGAAGAATGAACGCATTTGAACGCAAGGTCGCTTTGCGGGTAGTGGGCGCCCACGCGGGGGTCGTTCTCCTGCTGTTAGCAACATCCGCTCTGCGCGGCTGTTTCAAGCCGAAGCCGAAGGAAATCGTGACCTTCATCGAGTTTGGCGCGCCGGCGGCCCCGGTCAGCATTCAGCAGGTTACGCAGATGGCCGAACCGGAGCCGCCTGCTCCCGCCCCTGAACCCGAGCCCGCTCCGATTCCCGAACCGATAAAGAAAAAGCCGGTCGTGAAACCCAGGCCGAAACCCGCGCCCAAGCCCAAACCGAAGGAGCCGGCAAAGCCGAAGTGGAAGCCGGTGAGCGCGAATGACATTAAGATCGGCGAGAAGGTTCCTGAGAAGTCCAGCAAGCCCGCCATCTCGTCTGCGGACATCAAGAAGGCGTTGTCCGGTATTGCGTCATCGTCCGGCGCATCCGGGAAACCGAGCCGGTTTAATGACTATTATGCACGGGTGATGACCCTGTTTTACAACCACTGGACGCCGCCAGCCACTTCAGGCTCGTCGGGGTCGGCGATCGTGCGGATCTCGATGCGGAAAAATGGGCAAATTACAAAACGCGCAAAAATCAAGAGCTCCGGAGACCCGCTTTATGATAAAACAGCCATGGATGCAGTGAATGCTGTTTCAACGCTGCCTCGACCGCCGGCCACGTTTCCGTATGATTATGTGGAAGTGATTTTTACCCGGGACAATTAAACAATTTCAGGAGTTATGATGATGAGAAGAATGTATTTAACAGGGGGCCTGTTGCTGGTTGCGGCAATTGCTTTCGCCCAGCGCGTGGAGGTTCGCAAAAGCGGGGAGGGAAAGGTTTCCATCAACTTGTCGGGATACCGCCCGGGGAGCGATACAGCTTCGCGGACCTTTCTTGCGGTGCTGAAAGCGGATCTGGCGCGGTCCGGATATTTTAAGGTCGGTTCGACTGGCGCGGAATTGAATGTGGCGGGCTCGTGCGCTTCTGGCGGGGGTAACCTTCAGGCCAAATGTCAGGTCTATAAAGTCGCAACCCGGCAGCGGTTGCTGGGGAAATCCTATAAAACGACGGTGGCCGATGCGCGGGGTTTGGCGCACAAGGTGGCCGACGATATTATCTTTGCCGTAACGGGAAAAAAGGGAATGGCTTCGGGAAAAATTGCGCTGGTTGGAAACCGATCCGGGCGCAAGGAGCTTTATGTTTGCGATATGGACGGGAAAAACATCCGGCAGATCACCCGCGACCGCAGCATTGCGGTAGGTCCCGGCTGGTTGCCGGATGGAAAAAACCTGATTTACACCTCCTATAAACAGGGGTATCCCAATGTCTATATGACCGGCCGCAGCCAACCGCTTTCCAGTTATGGCGGCCTGAATGCCAGCGGAGCCGTCTCGCCGGATGGAAAAACCCTGGCGGTGATTCTTTCCCGAAGCGGGAATCCGGAGCTGTGGATCAAAAGCCTGCGCACGGGCAGACTTACGCAACTGACGCATACCAAGCGCGGCAACGAGGCCAGCCCGTGCTGGTCGCCGGACGGCAATCATATTGCCTATGTATCCGATACCAGCGGTTCGCCCCAGATTTATATCATCCCGAAACGGGGGGGGCGACCGCAACGGCTGACCACCACCGGGACGGAAAGCGTAGCGCCGGATTGGAGTAAAAATGGATATATTGCCTTCAGCAGCCGGATCGGAGGGCGCTACCGCATTGCAATTGCAAACCCGACGGCTAAAACGCTGAAGGTGCTGGAGGCGGACTGGGCGGACTACGAGGATCCGAGCTGGGCCGCCGATGGACGGCATATTGTTTGTTCCCGCACATCGAACTACCGTTCCTCCATCTACCTCCTTGACACCCTTAAAGATTCTCCTGTAGCTTTGATTTCAGGCTCGGGCGACTGGATTTCTCCGGCCTGTTCACCATAAATTGACGGGGCTAAAATAATGAAAACTATAGTGTGCAGATTTCTGGTTCTAACGTTCGCGGTCAGCGCGGTTTTGGCGCTGAGCGGCTGCACCTCCAGAAATGCCAACAAAGGCGTATTAGGTTCCGATAACCTATATGGCGACCCATTGATCGATGATGTTCCGATTGCCGGCGATAACATGAACCTTCCGATGGACGGCGACCGCAGTCTCTTCCCCGCCGTTTATTTTGCCTATGACAGTTCGCAGGTGAATCCGGAAGAAGCCGGCAAGGTGGAGGATGTGGCCAAGCACCTTAAGCGTTCCCGCGCCAGGGGTGTAATCGTTGAAGGGCATGCGGATGAGCGCGGAAGCCGGGAATATAATCTGGCACTCGGCGAACGCCGCGCCTTGGCCGTACGTGACTATCTCATCAGCCTCGGTGTTGATCCCGCCGCCATTCAAACCAAGAGTTATGGCGAAGAAATGCCCGATTCCATGGGGCATGACGATGCAGCATGGCGCCAGAATCGTCGCGCAGTGTTTGCCATCTATTAGCCAAATTTTGAGGTGCGGGACAAGCCGCTCCTCTTTTTCATATGCACCTGTTTGTTCCCACTCTTGCGGCTCAGTTTGACCTTCTAGGCAATGTCTTGGGAGTGGCCGTAGCTATTGTTGTTTCCTTTGTTGTGATCACGTTCACCGCCAGCTTTTTCCGTTTCCAGCGCATTGTCCAAGTGGCCGAAAAAACCCGGCCGGAAGAAATGGGAGTCTTCTCCGCCGACATCCTGCGGGTGCAGATTGCCCGGTTTCTGGCGGCTTGCGGACGCAAGGGAACATCGTTTTCGCTTTCGCTCATTCATGCGGAAGGCCCCGCCGTTGAGGTGACCCTGGACTCCCCGTTTATGAATGCCATCAAGAGGGCGGTTCGATCCAATGATGTCATGTGTCTGTTCGACGGACAAACCGCCGCGCTGCTGACCGAAACCGAGCCGGATGACTCGGAAGCCATTGTCGAGCGAGCCATGGCCAATATTGTACAAGACTGCCCGGGCATACTTTTGGAGCAGGTGCGCGCCGGAATTTCATCGTACCCAGGGCATGGCCTGAGCGGGTTGGAATTGCTTGAGGTGGCGCAAAACGGATTGGCGCAGACCGATACGGACAACCGGGTTGTCATGCCGGAAATCGTGGAGCAGGATGAAGAAGAGGATGAGGAGGCCGACCACGAAGCGCTTGCGGTAGACGAGCCGCTTACTGCGCCGGAGGATAAGGACGAAGTGGCCGAAGATTCGGATTCGGGCGGGCGTAGAAAACGAAGTAAAAGTTCGGTCGTCGATGAACTTACCGGAGTGCTCAAGCCATCGGCGGTTTCCGCCTATATGCAGCGCATGATGAGTGAACTGCGCCACAACAGAAAACCCGTTGCGCTATATTGTGTGGGCGTCAACAACATCAATCATATTGCCCGCATCCATGGCGAGCAGGCGGCTAAAGATATTCTGGTGGGTATCAGTAAGATTTTGCAGGAAAACCTTCGGGCGGACGACTTGATCGGCCGGCATGAGAAATATGCCTTTCTGGTGTTGGCTTCGGCGTCGCTTAAGGAAGCGGAGATTATTGGCAAGCGCATCAGTACGCTGGTGCAACAATCCGAAATCCAGTCGGGCGGAAAAAACCTGAAAACAACAATTACCCTCGGGGTGGCAACCCACCCGGAGCACGGCCGCAACTTGCATCAGCTCTATGTCGCCGGACAGAAGGTGCTCGACTATAGCCGCAAAAATGATATCCGTGCTTACGCGGTTTATGATCCTGAAATTCATGATAAAACCCCAGCCAAACCGATGAGAAATATCAAATCGCTCAAGGCCTGATAAAGGAGAGAATCTATGAGACTAGGCGTTAATATTGACCATGTTGCCACCTTGCGGCAGGCCCGGGGGACCGTCTATCCCGATCCGCTCGATGCGGCCATCATCTGTGCACGTGCCGGGGCTCATTCCATCACGGCCCACTTGCGCGAAGATCGCCGCCATATTCAAGATGACGACATTTTCCGGCTCAAGGAACTACAGCCCCTTCCATTGAACCTGGAGATGGCCAATGTTGAGTCGATTGTCGAAATCGCGCTCAATGTCCAGCCGGCCGAGGTTTGCCTAGTGCCCGAAAAACGCCAGGAACTCACCACCGAAGGCGGCCTTGATGTGGTTGGGCACTTTGAGTCGATCAAGTCTACGGTTAAATGCCTCGCCGAGAGGGATATTGAAGTCAGCCTGTTTGTCGATGCCGATGAAATAACATTGGCGGCATGCAAAGATATTGGCGCTCCCGCAGTGGAACTGCACACGGGGCCCTATTGCGATGCCGAGCCCAATGACCGGCCCGTACACATGCAACAGCTCATTCGTGCCTCCGACTATGCCCGATCGCTCGGTCTCAGGGTTAATGCCGGGCATGGCATCAACCTCGAAAATCTCGGCGGCATTCTTTGTATTCCCCACATCGATACCCTTAACATCGGCCACAGCATCATTTGCCGATCCGTTTTCCATGGTCTGGAAAGTGCCACGCGGGAAATGCTGGAAGCCATGCGGGAGTATAATGGGTGACAAGTGATGTATGAGGCGTGACCCAACTTCACGTTTCTCCCGTCGCGCTTCACTTGAATTGCCATGAAAGTTGTTGCTGCCAGTCAAATGCAGGAACTCGACCGCCGAACAATGGCTGCCGGCATCCCGGGCGAAGCGCTTATGCTCACCGCAGGCGAAGGGTTGGCCGATGCCATTCGCCAGCTGGCAAACCACCACCAGCTGGTTGATTCTCCCGTCCTTTTTGTGGCGGGCTGCGGCAATAACGGGGGCGATGCATTTGTAGCCGCCCGGTGTCTCTTCGAAGACGAATGGCCCATCGAATGTTGGATCGCCGGTTCCGAAAAAAAACTAAAAGGGGATGCGCTAGCCCATTTCAAGCAGATGAAAAAGGCGGGCGTTCCTCTCCGTTTTCTTGAGGCGACAGAGCAATGGAAGCATGCTGCCGAATGCGGAACCGATGCCGAAATCATCGTGGACGGATTGCTCGGAACGGGGGCCTCCGGCGAGCCCCGGGGCGGGGTTGCCGATGCCATTGAATTTATCGATGCACATGTCGAGTGCGCACTTATCGTTGCGATTGATATTCCTTCTGCCATGGCGGTTCGGGCCGACCTGACCGTGACTATGGGCTTGCCCAAGGTGGAATGTGTTGAATCGCAGAATATTGATTTTGTCGGCAGCCTCGAGGTGGTCGATATAGGAATCCCCTCGGAATACATTGAAGAAGTGGAAAACGAATCCGAGGTGGAGTTGATCCACCCATCCGACCTGTCACCGCTTTTTCCGCGCCGGCCGCGCGATGCGCACAAGGGTTTGTTTGGCCACACACTCTGTATTGGCGGGTCCAAGGGATTCAGCGGTGCCATTACGCTGGCCGCCCGCGCTGCCGCCCGCTCCGGCGCAGGATTGGTTTCTGCGTTTGTCCCGGAAGCGATTCATGCGCTGGTTGCGCCCGCTGTTCCTGAAGTCATGGTTCATTCCAGTATGCCGGAAGGCCGGTGGACATCTATCATGGCCGGGCCCGGTATGGGGCGCACGGCCACCACTCGGGAACAGGTGCTTCACCTATTGGAAACCTCGGATATTCCGCTTGTTCTGGATGCCGATGCCGTGACGGTTTTAGCCGATCACACCGATGCCATCGCGAAAGCTTCGTGCCCGCTCGTTCTGACACCCCATCCCGGCGAGTTTGCGGAACTGTTTGGTTTAAAAACGGAAGATGTTCAAGACGATCGCGTTGGGCTGGCCAAGATGGCGGCCGCCAAGCTAGGTGTTGTAGTGGTGCTCAAAGGGGCCGGAACCATCGTGGCGGCACCGAATCATCTGCTGGCGATAAATCTGACCGGGAATCCGGGAATGGCTTCCGGCGGGTCCGGCGATGTGCTGGCCGGTATGCTGGCCGGATTGATTGCTCAGGGACGGCCTCCATTCGAAGCCGCTTGCGCCGCAGTTTGGCTGCATGGCCGGGCGGGAGATCTTGTCGCTGCGGACAAGTCTCAGTCCTCGATCATTGCGCCTGATCTCATCGAAAAACTTCCCGAAGCCTTCCGCGAAATTTCGTGTCGCTAGAGCATTTTTTTCTTAATTTGTCGCCTGAGATGGCAGGCGGCCCTGTCGTTGCGACAAATTGAAAGAACGTTGCTCGAGGCGTGGGGTGAGCCTTAGGCCAGGTTGAAAAGCAGGAAAGAGCTGGCCTGATCTGCCGAAATCCTGACCTCTTTCTCTTTATTGATTCCTGCGCCATCTCCGGCATGAAGGAGGGTTCCATTGATATCAATAGATCCCTCGATGAGCTGAATCCAGACATGCCGGTCCATGTCGAGCGCGTATTTCAAAGCGTTACCGCCCTCCAGTTGGCCGCTGAAAAGTTCCACATCCTGATGTACCGTCAGGCTGTCGTGTTCACCGGTTTGCGAGGCAAGCAAGGTCAGCTGGTTTGGACGTTTGCGTTCGGAAAAATCGCGTTGTTCATATTCGGGATTAATATCGGCTCGCTCGGGAGAGATCCAGATCTGTATGAGATGGGTCACTTTACCGGAGGGATTAAGTTCGCTGTGGGTAACGCCCGTTCCGGCAGACATTCTTTGCAATTCACCGGCGTGGATGACGGACCCGTTTCCCATGTTGTCTTTGTGTTCCAGTTCGCCGTCAATAATGAAGGTGATAATCTCCATGTTTTCATGGGGGTGGGTGCCAAAACCTTTGCCGGCTTGAATCCAGTCTTCATTGATCACCCTCAATGCGCGAAACTTGGTGTGCTTCGGGTCAAAGTAGGCTGCAAATGAAAAGGTGTGGTAGGTTTCCAGCCACCCATGGTTGGCGTGGCCTCTCTCGGCTGATTTTCTCACGGTAATCATGATTAAATCGCTCCTTTATCTAAAGAAGCAGACAGGCCCTGAGTCTGAACGTTCAATTCCTTTAGGCGACGACAAATCGCGCTAGCTGTTTAGCATATTGGCCGGCTGGTGTGTTGCCTGCAGTACGGTTTGCCAGAACCAGCTTTGCGGTGGGATGGTTTTTCGATCCCCGATCATCGGAATCGGCAAATGTACCAGCCGGTCGTGGTGCAGGCCCACAATCATGTTGGTATTGCCGGCCATCGCTGCGTGTACGGCATTGTTGGCGAGGCGCAGGCAATACATGGAGTCGTTTGCATTGGCCCGTCGGCTGCGAATGTTGTAGCTTGGGTCAAAGTACTTCACGTTGACTTCCATGCCATCCGCTTTGAAGCTGCGGGTTATCTCGTCTCTTAACAGGATGCCGATATCGTTGAGGTTCTTGTTTCCTGATTTATTGCTGCCGAGCGGGTTGTCGAACAGGTTTTGTCCTGCCCCTTCGGCCACCACGATCACGGCATGCTCTTTCGCTCGCAGGCGGTTCTTGAGATGGGTCAGGAATCCGTTTGGTCCCTGCAGCTCGAATGGAATTTCCGGAACGAGGCAAAAGTTTACGTTGCTGTTGGCCAGTGCTGCCGATGCGGCAATCCAGCCGGACTCACGGCCCATCAGCCGGACGAGTCCGACGCCGTTGCGATAGGCTTTGGCTTCGGAGTGTGCATTGGTGATAATATCCCACGTGGCTTCAACGGCGGTTTCAAAACCAAAAGAGCGCTGGATCAGGCTGACATCGTTGTCGATGGTTTTTGGAATGCCGACCACCGCGATCGGTAGATTGCGCGCCTTTACACCTTCGACAACATCCCGGGCGCCGCGCTGTGTGCCGTCGCCACCAATGGTGAAGAGAATATTCACCCCGTAATGAATCATGGTGTTAATAATTTCATCCGTATTCTGAGGCCCGCGGGAGGACTTGAGAATGGTTCCGCCTTTTTCGTGGATCTCATCGGTGTTGTCGGTTGTCAGCTCAATCGGGTAGTGGTAGTACTTCGCCACCAGGCCTTCGTAGCCATATTTAAAGCCGAGCACACGTTTCACGCCATAGCTCTCCAGACTGCAGAAGGTGAGTGCGCGGATAACATCGTTAAGTCCCGGACACAGGCCTCCGCAGGTCACGATGCCAACCGTTACTTCGCGCGGGTTGAAAAACAGTTTTTCACGAGGGCCGGCCAGCTCGAAATATTCAATATCGTCAATATGGTCGAGCTTGGAGAGGTCCTGTGTCCGGTCATGGCAGGCGACCGCTTCGTTTTTGTAAAACCGGTTGATCTGCCCTTTTAGCGGCGAGTTGTAGGTGGCTGGGCCCAGCGTGTCGGCCTGGATAATTTTTTGATTGCTCATTGCGGGGGTTCCTAGAATTGGGACAGGAAGCGGATGTCATTTTCGTACAGGTTGCGAATGTCGTGAATACCGTAAAGAATCATGGTGATGCGCTCGATGCCCATGCCGAAGGCGAACCCGGTCACCTGCTCCGCATCATATCCAACGGATTGGAATACATTCGGATCAACCATGCCGGCGCCCAAAATCTCAATCCAGCCGCTGCTCTTGCAAACCCGGCAGCCTTTTCCATGACAAACATGACAGGTAAAGTCGACCTCCACGCTCGGTTCGGTGAACGGGAAGAAGTGCGGCCGAAAGCGGATTTTAACATCCGGCCCCATCAGCTCTTTAGCGAAATAGGAAAGGGTCCCTTTCAGATCGGCCAGAGATACATTTTCATCAACGAACAACCCTTCCACCTGGTGGAAGTTGGCGCTGTGCGTGGCATCGGGCGTATCGCGGCGGTAGCAGCGCCCGGGAGAAATGATGCGGACCGGCGGCTTGTGCTCCATCATGTAGCGCACCTGTACCGGCGAAGTATGGCAACGCATCAAGTCGCCGTTGTTTAGATAAAAGGTATCCTGCTCATCCCGCGATGGATGGTCGGCCGGTGTATTGAGCGCGTCAAAGTTGTTCCCTACGGTCTCAATATCCGGCCCGTCGGCCACGGTAAATCCGAGGGTCTGGAAAATCTGAGTGATGCGTTCGGTAATCTGGCTGATCGGGTGGCGGGTACCGAGGCCCTGCCAGAGGCCGGGCTGGGTCAGGTCGAATCCGGCTCCGGCAGATGATGTGCCACCGGCAAATTCGGTCTGCTTTTGCTTGATCAGGTCCGTCAGCTCCTTCTTCAGTTCATTGACGGTCTTGCCAAACAGCGGTTTTTCTTCGGTGGGAACATTCTTCAGTTCCTGCATCACCTTGGGTAACAGCCCCTTTCGGCCAAGGTATTCAATGCGTACGGCCTCAATGGCCGCGGCGTCCGAGGCTCCTTGAGCTTCGCCCAGTGCCTTTGCCTTTAATTCGTTTAAATCCTGCAGATTCATTTTTTCCTCGCATTCCAATTCTCTGGAAAAGTTGACCTGCATCATCCAAGCATTGGCCCGATGCCTCAACAAAAAATGACAGCGAAGTACGCGGGACCTCGCGGGACTGAACCCCCGTTGATTTTCTTTACACCCGGCAGATCCGAACCTATGGTGCTCAGCATATTTTTCTAGATAGGAAAACAATCTTGGAAACTTCACTGGGAATACTTTGCATCAGCGCGCTTTTGATGGGTGTAATGCACACCGCATTAGGACCGGATCACTATCTGCCTTTCATCGCGATCAGCAAGGCGCGTAATTGGTCGACGAAGAAAACACTGCTGGTCACGCTGATTTGCGGACTCGCGCATGTATTTAGTTCGATTCTCATTGGTGTGTTTGGCATCGGGTTTGGAATTGCGGTGAAGTCGCTGGAGCTGGTGGAATCGTTGCGCGGCGACCTTGCCGCCTGGCTGCTTGTCGGCTGTGGACTGGTTTATATGGTATGGGGCCTATTCCATGGGCTGATGAACCGTGAACACCATCATGTGGATACGAAAGGCGACAACCTGACTCCGTGGGCCCTTTTTGTCATCTTTGTGTTCGGCCCCTGCGAGCCGCTTATTCCCATACTCATGTTTCCGGCCGCGACGATCGGGCTGAGCGCCGCACTGCTTGTTGCTCTCGTTTTTGCGCTCGCCACGCTCCTGACGATGGTCGGTGTGGTGATCGGGGTTCTTTACGGGCTCCATTTCGCCCATTCAAGGTCGCACCGCTTTTCCCATGCGCTGACCGGTGCCGTAATACTGCTGTGTGGAGTGGTTATCCAGTTAGGTTTGTAGCAAAACGATCGGGGACCCTCAGGCGTTCTTCCGTTTTGCATGCTGGGCTTTTATTTTGTCTACATCCGTCTGTCTGATGTGATGCTTTTCAAGGTAGTCCCAGTCGAATTCATCACCGTGCAATGTCGTGCTGCAGCAGTTTTCCGCCAGATGCAGCGCACACAACAAATCAAATTCGTTTTCCAGGTCGCGGAAGCGGGACGGTTCATGGTGGAATGCAACAGCCGCAACCTGGTCGTCCGGAAATCCCCAGACGGCCAGCAGATAGGCTGCAACCTCGGAATGGCCAATGCCCAGCACAGTTCGTTCAATCTGTTGGTCCGGCCGCACCTTCTCGCCTACGCGTTCCAGTACATTTTGCCATTGCTCCGGGGCAAACGAGGCCAGAACCAGTTTGCCGAGATCATGCACGATTCCGCAGAAAACCGCTTGCTCAATAATGGCGCGGGGGGCCTTCCAGCTCGTCAGAATGTCCGCGGCCAAGGTTCCGCACTCGATGCTGTGGCGGTTGAGCTCCTCGGCAAACTTTTCATTTTCGGGCCCGCAATCAAATGTATGGGTCATGCTTTGGCTCAAAACCAGGCTGCTGATTGTACGACTGCCCAGGAGTCCGACGGCATGGGCAATGTCCTTGGCCGGTGCCTGCAGGTTGAACAGTGCGGAGTTGGCCAGCTTCAACACCTTTGAGCTCAACACAATGTCCTCGGACAAAATCCTGGCCACATCTGCAAGTGAGGACATGGGATCGTTGAGCTTTCTCGTTAGCAACTGAAACACCCGGGGCAAAGGTGGCAGGGAATCGGCGCTGCCCACCAGCTTGAGGATCGACGGGTTGGAAATCACGGACCGCAGACTGAATGCACGGTTGACGCGTGTGATAAAAGAATCAATATCCAACGGTTTAACCATCATTTGCTGGGCCGAGGTAACAAGGCCGCGGAACTGGCTCCTCTCATCCTTTTCAATCAACAAGAACCGAACGGTTTCCGGAGAGCTTTTCTTCAGGGAATCAAACCACTCCATTCCGGTTTGATCAGACAGCCGATTGGCGCTCACCACCATATCAACAGGCTGTTCCCGGATCAGCTCAAGGGCTTCCGCCACTGAGGAGCAAAAGCTCAATTCCCACCCGTTTTTATCCGGATTCAACCCGGCTGAAAGACGGTTCACCAGAACTTCGTTCGGCTCTACAAAAAGCAGCCGCTTCACATTAGACTTCGCCATATTCAATTCCTTACTCAATTCAGGGAATCGCTATCTTGCCCGAGCATAGAAAATAAGGGCTCCCCGCCGTCTTATTTTACGATAGTTACTGGGCTTCATGCTATGTATTAGAGGACGGGGGGCGAGCTGGCAAGGTTTTGTGAGGGCGATTCGGCAGAACCTCTTGGGCGATATGGTTTAGGCCACTCCTCTGGCAGAAAAAACAGCGTCCTGTTTTCACAGAACGCTGTTTGTAATCGGGAGACAGTCCCGCCGTCTCGATCTATTTGGTGGTAATATTCAGCCACTCCTGAATGACCGGTGAAAATTTAACAACCACCGGAGTGAAGACCACGCTGACCATGGTCATCAGCTTGATGAGAATATTGAGCGATGGGCCGGAGGTGTCCTTGCACGGATCGCCGACGGTATCACCAACCACGGCGGCTTTGTGGGCTTCGGATCCCTTGCCGCCGTGCGCGCCCTTTTCAACAAACTTCTTGGCATTGTCCCACGCACCACCGGCATTGTTGAGCATGGTCGCCAGTACAAACCCGGTGGTAAGTCCGCCCGCCAGCAGCCCCATCACACCCGGAACGCCGAGAATCAGACCTGTCGCAACCGGAACAATGATCGCCAGCAAAGAAGGAACGAGCATTTCCCGCTGAGCGCCTTTGGTGGAGATGGCCACGCAACTGGCATAGTCCGGCGTGCCGGTGCCTTCCATGATGCCGGGAATTTCGCGAAACTGGCGGCGCACCTCTTCAACCATGGCGCCGGCGGCACGGCCGACCGCTTTCATAGTCATTGCGCAGAAGACGAAGGCCATCATGCCGCCCAGAAACAGGCCGCAAAGCAGCAGGGGATTCATGATGTGCAGTTCAAAGGAGTTCACGAAATCCATAATGCCGGCATGTTCCGCCTGTTCGGCGGAGAATCCGGCGAAGGAGCCTTCGCCCGCCAGTTTGGTGATCCAGATTTTAACCTCTTCAATATAGGCCGCCAGCAGCGCCATGGCGGTGAGAGCGGCAGAGCCAATCGCAAAGCCCTTCCCGGTGGCGGCGGTCGTGTTACCCAGCGAGTCGAGTGCATCGGTACGCTCGCGCACCTGCGGATCAAGTCCGGACATTTCGGCGTTCCCCCCGGCGTTGTCGGCAATCGGTCCATAGGCATCGGTGGCCAGCGTAATGCCTAGTGTGGCCAGCATGCCGACGGCGGCAAAGCCGATGCCGTAGAGCCCCATCGACATGTCGGAGAATCCACCGGCAAAGCCAAAGGCGCAGATGATGCCAATCACGATCGTGATGACGGGAATGCCGGCGGAATACATGCCGGTCGCCAGACCATCGATGATGGTTGTTGCCGGACCCATGACCGCCTGATTGGCAATGCCCTGTGTTGGCTTGAACTCATCCGAAGTATAGTATTCGGTTGCCTGACCAATAATGACACCGGCTGCGAGACCGGCGATTACAGAAAGAACAATGCCGCCGGAAATCATGCCGCCGTACCACATGCCGATCAATGCGAGCACGATCAAAATCGAGCTGCCAAGCGTGCCGGTGAGTAGCGCCTTGAGCAGGTTCTTCTGCGAGGCTCCTTCCTTGCACTTGACGAGGAACATGCCGATTATGGAAAGGAGCGTGCCGACGCCGGCGACAATCATTGGTGCGGTGACGAGACCGATGGCATCTTCTTCGGTGCCGGAACCGTTCATCACCTTATGCGCACCGACGGCTGCGCCCAGGGCGGCAGTCGCGAGGATTGAGCCACAGTAGGATTCGTAGAGGTCGGCGCCCATGCCGGCAACGTCGCCGACATTATCGCCGACATTATCGGCGATGGTGGCCGGGTTGCGCGGGTCGTCTTCCGGAATGCCGGCTTCCACTTTGCCGACAAGGTCGGCGCCAACGTCGGCCGCTTTGGTATAGATGCCGCCGCCGACGCGGGCGAACAGGGCCTGGGTGGAGGCCCCCATGCCGAAGGTAATCATGGTGGTGGTCATGTGAACGAGTTTTTCAGCCACAGTGCAATCGGCAGGCACCAGTTCCATGCCCATAAGGTTCCAGCCGCTGGCCATGTGCTCGGCGGTATACACGCATTGATCCAAAATCCAATACCAGATGCAGATGTCGAGCAGACCGAAGCCGACCACAACCAGACCCATCACTGCGCCGGAACGAAAGGCCACGGTCAACCCGCGGTTAAGCCCTTCCGAGCAACCTTGCGCCGTGCGCGACGAGGCGGCGGTGGCGGTCTTCATCCCAATGAAGCCGCACAGACCGGAGAAAAATCCGCCGGTGAGGAAGGCAATCGGAACAAAGGGGTTTTGAATGCCGAGGAGGGCCAGCACCTGAAGGATGACCAGCAATACAACGAATACGATGATAACGACCCTGTATTGCCGGAAGAGGTAGGCCATGGCCCCGTCGCGGACGTGCCCGGCGATCTCGATCATGGTTGGATTCCCTTCGTTGGCCTCCATCATTTTTCTGTAGAAGTAGATGGCGAATCCGAGCGCGAATATAGACGCGATTGGCGCGATATACCATAGGTTGGTGATTACTGAATGCATAAATTCTTCCCCATGTTGATTGCTCTTGTAATTTGAAAAAGTTTAATTTCCGACAATGTAGCAGAATATACGAATGTCTGCGTGCGGATCAAAGGTAAAAATGCGACATCCTCATAAGGGATTTGCGCAATCGGATCCCTCCGACTGGAAACCAAACTTGACTTCCCTTCCTTATTTTCTATCCTTTCTCCATGGAAAGCATGTCTAGTTTTATCTTGGTGGATGAGGTTCCCTATTCCCTGCAAAGCGGCTCCTGCCAATTCTCCACCGGCTTGATTCGATGACAATTCACGAGAACCCACCCAAAACTAAAACAAACCGGCCTGCGGAAGCGCATGGCTGCCATGGAGAGGCAGACAAATGGAAATATTTAGTTGGACCTTGCTGATTGTTGCGGGAGGAAGTCTTCTTGCATTGGGTTATGCAGCGATAAAAACCACGTGGATTTTCAGGCAGCCGGTCGAGAATTCGAAACTCCTTAAAATCGGGGGGTTCGTTGCCGATGGTGCCATGGCGTTCCTGACCCGGGAATACAAGGTTCTGATCCCTTTTGTTCTGTTTGTTGCCGCCTTCCTGGCCATTGCCAATCAGGGTGCGCTGAAATTCCAGGCCGTGGCGTTCATGGTTGGGGCCACGGCATCCGCATTGGCAGGGTTCATCGGCATGAAGGTGGCCACCGCGGCCAATACCCGAACCACTCATGCCGCTCGTGGCGGATTAATTCCTGCCCTCCAGGTCGCGTTTTCCGGCGGAAGTGTGATGGGGATGAGCGTGGTCGGATTGTCCATGTTCGGCTTTTTCCTTCTCCTTTTTCTGGGAAGGCACTTTTTGGGTTCTTCCGTTGGAGTTCTGGCCGGCGAGGTTCTTCCCATTGTTACCGGATTCAGTCTGGGCGCAAGTTCAATGGCTTTGTTTGCCCGGGTTGGCGGGGGTATTTTTACCAAGGCGGCTGATGTCGGGGCGGATCTGGTTGGAAAGGTCGAGGCGGGGATTCCTGAAGACGACCATCGAAATCCGGCCACCATTGCCGATAACGTGGGCGATAATGTCGGTGATGTTGCCGGCATGGGGGCGGATCTGTTCGAGTCCTACGTGGGGTCGATTATCGGAGCCATGGTACTCGGGGTCAGCATGGCCGGGAGCGATACGTTTCGATTGAAGCTGGTCGTTTTTCCCCTGCTGCTTGCGGTGGCCGGCATTGTTGCCGCGATGATCGGTGTGGGGCTGGTGCGCGTGAAGGAGGGGCAGTCGCCGCAAGCGGCCCTGAACAAAGGGACCTTTGGCGCGGCCGGTATTGCCGCCGTGTTCTCTTTTTTTCTCAGCCGTTTTTTTCTGGGCAGCGGCGCCGCTGGTGGGGAGGCGGGCTATCTCAGGGTGTTTTTCGCCTCGGTGCTCGGCATGGTGGCCGGCACGCTGATCGGGATGATCACGGAATACTATACTGGTACGGGTACAAAGCCGGTGAACAAGATCGTGAAATCCTGTGAAACAGGCCCGGCCACGACCCTCATATCGGGAATGGGGGTAGGCATGGTTTCAGCCTTTCCCCCAATTGTAATTATCGTGGCGGCCATCCTTTCCAGCCACGCGCTTGCCGGGCTGTACGGGATTGCCATCGCCGCTCTGGGCATGTTGATGACGCTCGGCGTCCAGCTGGCCGTCGATGCCTATGGGCCGATTGCGGATAACGCTGGCGGTCTTGCGGAGATGTCGGAGTTTCCGCCTGCGGTGCGGGAGATTACGGACGAGCTTGATGCGGTAGGGAACACGACCGCCGCCATCGGAAAGGGTTTTGCCATTGGATCGGCTGCCCTGACGGCGATCATCCTGTTTTCGGCCTTCCGCCAGCAGGTCGGTGTGGGAGCTATTGACTTGATGAATCCGAGGGTTGTTTCCGGCGTTTTATTGGGGGCGGTTCTTCCCTACTTATTCTCTTCCATGGCCATGAATGCGGTCGGCGAGGCCGCCTTTGCCATGATCAAGGAGGTCCGCCGGCAGTTCCTGGAAAAACCGGGCATTCTGAAAGAGACCGATCAACCGGACTACAAGAAGTGCGTCGATATTTCCACCGCTTCGGCGTTGAAAGGCATGGTGGTGCCGGGCGTGGTGGCGGTGGCGACACCGGTACTGGTCGGATTTATCGGGGGGCCGAAAATGCTGGCGGGCACCCTGATTGGAGTAACCTCCTCGGGGGTCGTTCTGGCCATCTTCATGTCGAATGCCGGCGGGGCATGGGACAATGCCAAGAAAATGATTGAAGGCGGTGCCAGCCAAGGCAAGGGCTCGGAGGCCCACAAGGCGGCGGTAGTCGGCGATACCGTGGGGGATCCCTTTAAGGATACGGCCGGACCTTCGCTGAATATTCTGATAAAACTCATGGCCATTATCTCGCTGGTGATTGCACCGATGCTTAAAAACTTCTGGGGGTTGTAAAATGAATTATGAAACACGGATCTATATGGTGCTCTTCCCGAACGCGACCTTGATCGCCTCGCAATACGATCCCGAAACTTTTGCGCGGCACTACACGTCCGGATCCAGCCGGCACTATTCCGGAAAGGTGGTTTTTGCGGAAGTGGATGCGGCCTACCGCAACGACTTTTTCGACCTTGAAAATATCCTGAAGGATCTAAAGCCCCATTCCGATGGGCGGCCCAAGGCGACCAAGTTCATTGCATCCTACCGGGTTCTGGAACATGTCGATCTGTCGGCCATCGGAAAGCTGTACATTTCAACGGAAGAAGGGCACTGCATCGACCTTGAAAGGGGGGATTACGATCGCTCGCACGAAGAGGCGATCCGGATTTATGCCGAAATCGAGCCGATGCACATGCTGGTGATGTCGCGACTGAACCCCCGCGAGTTCGGGGCTTACATCACCGATCCCTCCAACTATAAGAGCGCCCCGAAGCAGTTCTATACCCAGCTCAACATCGATCTCCCTGAGTTCCTCGAGGAGTTCGAGAAAAACCCATTCCAGCCCTCTCCGGTGGCGTCCCTGCACCCGTCCACCATCCGGGACGGATTTCTCGAACTGAGGTCCAATTCGGGAAAGAAAAGCAAGGGCATGGCCTTGGATAGCAACCTGGACCGCATTTCCTACCGTCTGCTGAAACACGGCTTCACTTTTGCCACAAAAGGGGAAAGCATCTTCTATCCCCTGCCGGACCAGCGCACCATCGAGGCCAAAAACCTCAAGTTTTGGCGGACCATGTAGCCATTTCTGCAACGTGAAGAACCTCCCTTTCATCGAATTGGTTAAGCACCGCACGAGCTGCCGGTCGTACGAGCAGAAGCGGGTTCCCAGAAAACATCTTGAGCTGATGCTCGAAGCGGCGCGGCTGGCGCCCTCGGCCTGCAACAAGCAACCCTGGCGATTTGCGGTGGTGGAGGACGAAACCGCGCGCATGCGACTGATCAACGAAGCGTTTATCGCGGGGATTCCGATGAAGTGGGCGGGGAATGCGGGTGCCATTATTGCGCTGGGCATGGAAAAATCGGCCATTACCCACAAGGTTGCGCCAAAGATCTCCGGCGTGGACTACCCGTTGCTCGATCTTGGAATTGCCGGAGAGCACCTCGTGCTTCAGGCCGAAGAGCTAGGCCTGGGCACCTGTTGGATCGGGTGGATCCGGCCCCGGGAAGTCCGGCGCATTGTCGACTGGCCGCGATCCATTGAACCCGTCAGTCTCATTGCGGTTGGCTGGCCGGTAGCTTCGGATCGAAAAACCCGTCCCCGTCTGGAAGCCGATAAGATCTTGAAGTGGATATAACCCGTATCGGAGCTTGTCCCAAATCATCGATAACCGGATAGTGGACGTATGGATTTTTCAAGAGCGATGGATGTTTTGGTGATCTGCGTCCCGGTATTTGCCGTGCTGGGGCTCGGGAAGCTGCTGGGAATCAAAGGCAAAATCAAGGATGAGCATTGCACGTTCATCAATTGGCTGGTCTATACGTTTTCTTTGCCGTCGCTGATTTTCAACGAAGTGGCCAGACAACGATTCGATACATTCCTGGATCCCGCTATAATCGTGATGCCGCTTATCGGGCTGGTGCTCATGGTATTGATCACCATGATCATCGCAAAAGTCAACGGGTACAAAGGCGGCTTTGCCGCGGCATTCGTTTTCGGAACGTTTTGGCCCAATGCAACCTATATCGGGCTTCCGCTCTGCCAGAATGCATTTGGTTCCGACGGGCTGGCCAAGGCGGCGATTTATAACGGATTTGTTCTGCCGTTTGTCATTTTATTTGGCTATTTATTGATCGGATTCTATGGCGCAGGAACGGGCGATGTTAAAATCGGCACACGCATCAAGAATGCATTTCTCAACCCCATCCTGCTTTCGGCTTTGGCCGGAATTGTTGTGGCGGTCGCAACAGAACAGTTCCGGTCCGAAGACGGGGCACTGAACCTTCCAATGCCGGTGATTGCATCGGCGACCCTGCTGGGATCTTTTCTAAAGATGATTGGCTCGATGGGGTTGCCACTTGCACTGCTTGCCATCGGCGCATCGCTAAAATGGGAACAGACCCGAGCGCACTTGGGCGCGCTAAGCTGGTCGGTGGGCTGCAAGTTGATCGTACATCCCTTGTTCACGATCTTGTTGATTCTGGCACTCTGCCCGTCCGCTTCTCCGCCGGCTTTGGGCGTGGCAGTAATTTTGGCCGGCACGCCCAGTGCCGTGGCTATGTATGTGATCAGTTGTCAGCTTGGCGTCGAGCGGGGATTTGTTTCCTCCATGCTGCTTCTCAGCACCGTCCTCAGCGTGATCACCATTCCGATATGGGTCTACATCGTCAAAGGCCTTGGTGTTTGATGTTATAAAGTAGCATTCATCTTTTGTTTTCCCGAAAAATGAGAGGCTCCAATTAACGTAATTCATTGACAGATTCTTGTTTGCAGTGTAATTGTTATAAAAAGTCTTTCAGACAGCGAAATTGAGGTGAGTCACAGATTTGCCGACAGGTTTTCTGTAAAGCATCGGCATCTCTGGCTCAATGACTTCAGCCCTTCTGATGTCGTTACGGTGGACTATCTAACCCTATCCATTCCTGAGCCGGGAACCATCGCTTTAATGGGAGTGGCCACCGCCGGACTGTTCCTTGCACGCAACAAAACCCGTCCAGAGGATAGAATAATCCGTAAACTGCAACGCAGGCGTTAAGTGCGATCTTTCATTTTTTTGCAAATCCGGTCGGCAAGAGCGGAACAATCAGGAGTTGTTGTCACTGAGCAGGAGGTCGACGCAATAGAACTCCTGAGATGAAGTGTCATTCCACTGGAAGACGAGGTGGCCGGAATAAACGGCCACAAATTCTCCTCCTTTCCGCATGAGATCACACGGTCCGGGTTCAGGCATTTTCCCGGTTTCGCGGGCGGATGAAGTCATCGTTCGCGCAAGTTGCTGCAAATCCGGAGGAAGAATCAGCTCAAAGAGGTCCTGGTTGATGGCTTCGGATTCGGTGTAGCCATAGGCTTTGGTGGCCGAATTATTCCATAAAAAGATTTTTCCAAAGGCGTTGTATCCCTGAACGGCAACGTGCGGATGCTGATCCAGCGCGGAAAAAAACTTTTCGCGTGTATCGTATTCACCGGCGGTTGCCGCTTGGTAGATGGAGCCGATGATTTTCTTGGCTTCGTTGTACGTGTGTTTCTTCATTTCTGACACTTTCCTTGATTGGAACGAGCTTTTCTAGTGAACTTCCAACCGGGTGTCAAAAATCTTTTAAATTATAAATTTCGTTTGCTGTTTGCGGCGGAGCTATGCCGGATCTTCCCTTGTTGTTCGAGACCGATTTAAAAGATTAATTAATTTTCAATGGAAAGGCCGGCAGAAATGCGTTTCCGCCGCCGGTCGAGGAGTTTCCGGTACGATCCATAAACTTCTCGGAGTCCAGCACGGTAATGGAGAATAGCCCGAGTACCAGGAGTATAATCACCACGCCCACGATAATAAGTAAGATTTTTAAGGAGCGATCGCTCATGATTTCTCTCTGTTGTTGTGGCAACTAGGGTCTCGGGAGGCCCTCCATGGAGGCTTTGGATTTTTCCAGTAGTTCGTCGGGAAGCGGATAGTCCTGAAGGTTTCCATCGAGATACGCTTCATAGCCCTTCAGGTCCATCAGGCCGTGCCCGGACCAGTTCATGAGAAGGGTCTTTTCCTTGCCCTCTTCCGTGGCCTGCTTGGCCTCGCGGATGGTCTGCGCAATCGCGTGCGAGGTTTCCGGCGCGGAAATAAAGCCTTCGGTGCGGGCAAACTGAATCGCCGCCTCGTAGCATTCGGTCTGCCCGATGGCGGACGCTTCGATATGCCCTTCCTGCATTGCATGACTGACCATGGGCGCCATACCGTGATAGCGCAGGCCGCCGGCATGCAGCGGGGGCGGCACGAAGGTGTGGCCAAGGCTGTGCATGGGCAGCAGCGGGGTCATCATGGCGACATCGCCCGAATCGTAACGGTATTCCGCACGCGTCAGGGTTGGGCAGGCTTCCGGCTCGGTTCCGACAATACGGATCTCTTTGCCGTGCATGCGGTCGTTGATGAACGGGAACGAGATGCCGGCAAAGTTGGATCCGCCGCCGGCGCAACCGATAACGACATCGGGGTAGTCGCCGATTTTTTTCATCTGGTTCTGTGCTTCCAGTCCGATCACGGTTTGGTGCAGCATGACATGGTTCAAAACGGAGCCCAGTGCATAGCGGGTATCTTCGCGTTTCACGCACTCCTCGATCGCCTCGGAAATCGCGATGCCGAGGCTGCCGGGGGTGTCCGGGTCTTCGGCAAGAATTTTGCGGCCGACTTCGGTGTCCATGCTCGGACTGGGTACGCAGTTTCCGCCCCAAGTGCGCATCATGATTTTACGGAAAGGTTTTTGGTCGAAGCTGATCCGTACCATGTAAACTTTACATTCGATACCGCCGACGAGCGCGCAGGCGAATGAAAGGGCCGAGCCCCACTGTCCGGCCCCGGTTTCCGTGGTAAGTTTCTTAATGCCAAACTGTTTGTTGTACCATGCTTGTGCGACGGCGGTGTTGGGCTTGTGGCTTCCCGCCGGCGAAACACCTTCGTTTTTGTAATAAATCTTGGCGGGTGTTCTCAGGGCTTTTTCAAGTCGGCGGGCGCGGTAGAGCGGGGTGGGGCGCCAGATTTTCAGGTAGCCCATGATGTCGTCGGGAATATCGATCCAGCGTTCCGTGCTGACTTCCTGCTCGATCAGGTTCATCGGGAAGACGGGAGCCAGTGCTTCGGGGCCGATGGGGTTGCCTTCGCCGTCAACAGGCGGGGGCATGGGCGATGCAAAATCTGCTGCCAGATTATACCACTGCTTTGGCAACTCGTCTTCAGTCAGTACCACTTTGATCTGTTCGCTCATAACCTTCCCTTCAATTGAACTCAACGACTAATATGAATTATTAGTGTAGGGGTTTTCACTCAAGAGCGTCAAGACGTACCAAGGAAGCATTGCTTTTTTTCTCTTTTCTTTTACGATTCCCAGTAAGGAGGACAGTATGAAGGTACTGATTTCAGGTTCATCAGGATTGATTGGCAGTGCCTTGAGCAAAAGCCTTCGGGCAGAAGAGCACACCGTGATAGCGCTGCCGCGCACATTTGAGGAGCCGATTGATTTTTCGGGGGTTGATGCCGTTGTCCACCTCGCCGGTGAAAATATTGCTGATGGGCGATGGACGGGGGATAAAAAGCGGCGGATTGAGAAAAGCCGGGTAACGGCGACGCGTCAGTTGGCGGAACAACTCGTCCGGAGCAAAGCCGGCCCCTCGGTCTTCATCAGTGCATCCGCCATCGGCTTTTACGGAAACCGTGCGGCCGAATGCTTGGATGAGGAGAGTCCGGCAGGGGCAGGATTTCTTTCTGCGGTTTGCACAAAATGGGAGGCGGCGGCGCGAACGGTGGAAGATGCGGGGATTCGCACGGTTTGCATTCGCACGGGAATCGTCCTCAGCAAAGAAGGCGGTGCGCTTCGGAAAATGCTGACGCCGTTCAGGTTGGGTGGCGGAGGGCTTGTCGGTGACGGGCAACAGTATATGAGTTGGATCGGCCTGAAGGATGAAGTGCAGGCGATTCGGTTTATCATCAATACGCCGTCGATTGATGGTGCGGTCAATCTGGTTGCGCCCGGAGCCGTCACCAATCTGGAATTTACCAAAGTGCTGGGCAAGGTTCTGCACCGGCCAAGTGTTCTTCCGTTTCCCGCGCCCGCCGCTCGGCTTATCTTCGGCGAAATGGCCAACGAACTCCTCCTCGGAAGCACCCGTGTAATCCCCAAAAAACTGATCGAAGCCGGCTATAAATTCTGCCACGATGACCTGCAGTCGGCGCTGGAGGAAATTCTACAATGAAAAGAACAGATGCACTCGAACAAATACACCGTGATTTGGCGGATAAGGAAAAGGGATACCGCGCAAAGGCGCTCAAGCTGTTTCCGCATATCTGCGGTAGCTGTAGCCGGGAGTTTGAAGGAAAGAACCTCAAGGAATTGACCGTTCACCACAAGGATCATAACCACGACAACAACCCGCCCGACGGCTCCAACTGGGAGCTACTTTGTGTCTACTGCCACGATAACGAACACGAAAAGCATAAGATGAAGGGCTATGGCGGAACTGCCGATGACTCGTTCAAGGGCGGTGGGTTTTCCGCGTTCGAAGGGCTGGATGGATTGTTTCCGTCCAGTGGGAAGGATGAAAGCAACCATTAGATGTTCCATTTGCCCGAAAGGGTGCGAGCTTGCTCCCGGTGAAACAGGCGACTGCCGGGTGCGGCAAAACATAGGCGGGAAAATACGCTGCACCACCTATGGGCAGCCCTGCTCGATGAACATCGACCCCATCGAAAAAAAACCACTCTACCATTTTCTGCCCGGATCACCGATTCTTTCCATTGCCACGGCGGGTTGCAACCTGCACTGCAAGCAATGCCAAAACTGGCAAATATCCCAAACTGCCCAGTTGACTGCCCACGACACCGACGCACTTCCCGATGATGTGGTTCAAGTGGCCCAGTCGAGGGGGTGCCCGGCCATCGCCTATACCTACACCGAGCCACTCGTCTCCTACGAATACACCTACGACTGCTGCAAAGCGGCGATGAAAGCGGACATTAAAAACGTACTCGTCACCGCCGCCTACATCAATCCCGAACCGCTCCGCCACATTTGCCGATATGTCGATGCCGCCAACGTCGATCTTAAATCCTTCTCTGATGATTTTTACCACGACATTTGCGATGCCCACCTCAAGCCGGTGCTCAAGGCTTTGACTGTCATGAAGGAATGCGGGGTCATGCTCGAAGTCACGAATCTGATCATTCCCACGCTCAATGATTCCAAGGAGGAAACGCATCAGCTGTGCGGCTGGGTGGCCGAAAACCTTGGCCCCGAGACCCCGCTGCACTTTTCGCGCTTCTTTCCGCAAAACAAGCTCAAGCACCTGCCGCCCACACCGGAGGAAACCATTCTCGCCGCACGCGAAATCGCCATTGAATCCGGCCTTCAGTTTGTCTATGTCGGGAACATGCAGGCCGCCGAAGGCGAAAATACCCAGTGCCCCGACTGCGGCGAACTGCTCATCGAGCGCCACGGTTACTCCGTTCGCCAAAATAACATCTCAAACGGAACCTGCCCGTCCTGCCACACGCCGATTCCCGGAGTGTGGGCATAGGGCGCAAAATGCTTCCACGTGGGTTCTAGGCGACCGAGAGTGGCACCCTCGTGGGATGTACAAGGCGCTCAAAATCCTTGTACAACATGCAGATCAACTCCGAATGCGAGCCGGAATTGAACGCAATCTGACGATCTGCGCTCAGGCTCGGGGAGACGTAAACCTGCATTCCATAGAGATTTCCACATGGCGGCATTGCACCGACTTCGCAATCGGGGAAGTACGCGTCGAAATCCACTTCCGATGCGAGTTCGGCATCCCCGGCTCCGGTTGCGCTTCTGAACATTTCCAGGTCCACTTTTTCGGACGCCGGCAAAACGGCCTCAACGAGTTGACCGTCGAGCTTAACCATCACCGTTTTGGCCAGTTCAGCTCCCGGGATATGCGCGACATGCGCAATTTCTTGGGCGGTAAAGGCCGGCGAATGGCTGATGGTGGTATACAGTACCTGATTTTCGTCCAGAAACTCCTGTAATTTATGCGCTGACATTTCAAACCTCCTATCCGTTCGGTTCCTTCACCGTTTTTTTATTGTTTTTTCCGCGGTTTGACCAGCTTATTCCCGCGTTGCATGCAGATGGGACCTCAAAACTTCAGCAGGTTACAATTCGATCCGCATAATATAATTGAGTGTCGCGGCGACTCCGGTACTCTCTGCGCATGCGATTTAAGAAAAGAATCCTTGCCGTTTTACTGCTGGCTGCCTGTATTCCGTTTGCGCAGGCATCGGATCGTTTACTCAACACGTTGCAACCGCGCGGCTTTGTGAACGATTTTGCCAATGTCATTTCTTCCTCCGACGAGCAGCGGTTGATTTCGGTGATCACCGAGCTTAAGCAGAAAACCGGTGCTGAAATTGCGGTGGTCACCATCCCGTCATTGGAGGGCGGCGACATCGATGACTTTACCAACCGTCTATATGAAAGATGGGGCGTGGGGCAGAAGGGCAAGGATAATGGCGTGATGTTCCTCGCGGCGATGAAGGATCGGAAGATGCGCATCGAAGTGGGGTACGGGCTTGAAGGAGCCATTCCTGATTCCAAGGCGGGGCGTATTCGGCGCGACATCATTACTCCGTATTTCAAAACCGGGAATCCCGGCCGTGGAATTATGCTGGGTGTTGCTGCACTCGCGCAGGAAGTCGCAATAGAAAACGGAGTGGAGCTGTCGGGTACTGCACGCCATTATAGAAGCCCTTCCCGTAGCTCCGGTAGGCGAAAAACCAACCCTGTACTTCAGCTGATCTTTCTGGTCTTTTTTGTGATCTTCGCGATCCGGCATCCACATCTCGCTCTGCTTCTGCTGTTGAGTGGCGGGCGCGGCGGGGGATATCGTTCCGGGGGCGGGGGCTTCGGTGGGGGCGGCGGCTTTGGCGGCGGCATGTCTGGG
>CAZWZW010000007.1:0-36894 GCA_964639125.1 uncultured Verrucomicrobiota bacterium | reverse complement strand
AATTTTTTGCAGAAATCTAGGGTGCCCACCTGAAACCAATGCTCCGATAGCGCCAAGGCGTTCCCTCCACCTCCCTCCCCATGACTGCCGAACAACTCCCCGCTACGGGAAAATCCGACAAATCATTTTGCTTCTGGCGACGCGCTTCCTATAGTCATCCCCCATGACGCACTATATTCATAATATTAACCCCATCTTGCTTGAGATTGGCGGGCCGCTGGCCGTTCGGTGGTATGGAATTTCATACCTTCTCGGCTTTATTTCCTCCATCCTGCTACTGCGCCACTGGTCCAAACAGGGCGCATTTCAAGTTCCACGACACGAAGTGAGCAACTTTATCGTGCTACTGGCCTTTTTTGGCGTGTTTCTCGGCGGGCGCCTCGGCTATGTGCTTTTCTATAGCTTCGACACGTTTCTGAAGGATCCTCTCTATGTCTTCCGGGTATGGGAAGGCGGCATGGCCAGCCACGGCGGGTTCATCGGGGTCATCCTGTTTATGCTCTGGTATGCAAAAAAACACCACCATTCATTCTGGAACCTGGCCGACAACATGGCTTGCACCACCTCCCTCGGCATTGCTTTTGGGCGACTGGCCAATTTTGTGAACGGCGAGCTATGGGGGCGGGTTTCCGAGGTTAAATGGGCCGTCATCTTTCCCCAGGAACTCGGACTGCACTATGGCGACTATGATATCCCCTCCATCAGCAAACTGGTTGGAAACGGAACACTGATGCCGCGCCATCCGTCCCAGCTCTATCAAGCCTTCGCCGAAGGGTTTCTTGTTTTCGGAATCATGCTGATGCTCCGCCGCACGGCATGGGCCAAGCGCCCCGGCGTACTGAGTGCCTGCTACCTCGTACTCTATGCCCTTGCCCGTATTTCCATGGAATTTTTCCGCGAGCCCGACAGCACCATTTATTTTGGCTGGCTCACCAAAGGCCAGCTCTATTCCGCGCTGATGATCATTGGAGCACTCGTGATAGCAGGGAAGATGAAATTATGTAAGCAACATAATGGAGGAACGGGCTCTGTCCCGTCCTAGCCGACACACCGGGATGCCCGGTGCATTACCCACCTTCAGATAGAAGCTCTCTGAATTTCCGCAACCCATCCAGATCACACTCATTGAGTTTGTAATGGATGGATTGCTCAAGATAGTCGCACCAAAAGGAGGTGGAACCTCCGAGCGCGTTCGCATAGCGTTCGGCGATTGACTCCATTGCCTGTGCTCCTGCGGCATAAGACTTATGGGCGATTTCGGTTACGGCTGGAATGTCTGAAAAATCCTTCCGTACCGCCCAGACCGCAAAGACAAACGGCAGACCTGTCATTTCCTTCCACGCTTCGGAAAGATCAATATCACCAGCCGGTGCCGGCTCGGAGCAGAGCGCGCGGTCGCCAATAACCACAGCAGCATCGGGCGTCTCCGAGGGGTGAAAATCATGCATTTCAACGTCCTGTCCAAAATGCTTTTTCAGTAGAAGCTCTGCCAGCGCGTTAGACGTCGCCGATGCCGGATCACGTCCGACCTTTTGTATCTGATTAATCGGTACATTGCATTTAAGCAATACACTTTTAACCGGCCCATTAGCCGCCACGCCCAACCCGTCAATCATGGTTAGCTCGGGATGGCTGAACAAGTGTGCCACAGGGATCAGGGCGACATCGGCCTTTCCTGCATTCAGGTCGCGCACCAAATTCGCCGGATGATCATTGATGACGCGAACGCGAGAATCGACCGCCGTCAACTGATCCACCAGAGGCGCCGAATTGCTGTACGGCGCCCCCGCAAAAATAAACTCTTCTTTTCTATGCATTCGCTACGATTTTTTTCCTGAAAAAATACATACCGATCCAAAGGTCAGCGGCTGGCACTGCACCCCGGAAAAGCCTGCGGCACTGAACATATCCGTCACGTTGTCCGGCTTTGGAAAATCCTCGATCGAATCAATGAGATATTGGTAGGCCGATCCTGCGCCAAGCAATTTACCGATCAAAGGAATCAACGGCGTATACAATCGATAGCCAAAACGAACTAAACGACTCTCCGGACAGGTGGCTTCGAGAATCACGAGCTTTCCGCCGGGCTTCAGCACCCGCATCATTTCTTCCAGCGAGGTCTGGCGGTTTTCGATGTTTCGAAAACAAAACCCCGAAACAATACCATCGTAGGTTTCGCTCTCCACCGGCAGGTTTAACGCGTCACCAACGATAAAAGAGACGGCATCACCAACCGACCGTTTAAGCGCTTTCTGCTGCGCAACCTCCAGCATTTGCCGGGCAGGGTCAATTCCATCGATCAGCACATTGGCTGATTGCTGAAGGATTTCAAAAACCAGATCCCCTGTTCCGGTGCCGACATCCAGATAGCGGCCGCCTCGGAACGGTCGAAGCACTTCGATGGTTTTACGACGCCAGAATCGATCCAATCCCATGGAGATGGCCCGGTTTGCCGCATCATAATTATTTGCGATGCGGTCAAACATCTCTCGGTTTGTTTCGGCCGAAATCAGTGTATCACGTTCTGTTTTTTGAACATCCATGATTATTGCTCAACAGCGGAGTCACCCACCTTTATTAAAGTAACGAACCCATTGCTATATCTTAATTCCGTAGCTATCCCACTTGTCAATCACGCGCTGCTCAATTTCCGGATCAAATTCAACGGGTTTCCGGTAACCTTCTTTCCAAGTTGCATCGATTAGCAACGGGAAATGCAGCACCATTTTATTGCCGCGCAGCTCCCGTTCCGTCGGATAAATATCCATGTATGGATCAAAACGGGTGAACCAACCCCACAACGCCATCATGTCGTCATGAATATCCACATCCTCCGAAACCGCCACCTGTAGAATATACTGCTTCGCTACCGGATGCCCTTCGAGAGATTTTTTGATTTCATCCCGGTTCCAGCCCTTGGCCACCTGCACCATCAGCACTCCTTCACCAAATGCACGCAGGGCACGGATTCCCGGATGCACCTCCGACGGTTTTGGAGCCGGCGGCGGAGCTGGACGCAACGGTGAGTTTTTGCCCTTGTTCGCCAGCAGCAGCAAACGGCTGCCGAAATTGATGGCAGGCCCGGTAAAATCGAGCGTGTCCTGCGCCGTCGGAGCAATCAGGTGCACCCCATCCAGCGGATCAAGGTGCTCGCGCAGCGCACGACTTACCGCATAAAAATCGCGGACATTCACATCGTCATCCAGCACCATCAGCACCTTCGTCAACGAAAGCTGCCCTTCACCCAAAACACCGAATGCATGTTTCAGCGCTTCCCGGCCATAGCGTTGTTTCACGGCCATTGCCGCCAGCGGATGGAAACCAGATTCCGCATAAGACCACAAGTCTACAACCGCATGCTTCATCATTTTCAGAAACGGAACGCACATTTCCTGCAGCGCATTCCCAATGTAAAAATCTTCCTGCGGCGGCTTGCCCACCACGGTTGCGGGATATATTGCATCCTTGCGCGCCAGCACCCGGTCCACCCGGAATACCGGAAAATCAGCCGA
This sequence comes from uncultured Verrucomicrobiota bacterium, assembly GCA_964639125.1. Lineage (GTDB taxonomy): Bacteria > Verrucomicrobiota > Kiritimatiellia > Kiritimatiellales > Pontiellaceae > Pontiella. The sequence goes on along the minus strand of CAZWZW010000007.1, from coordinate 33,382 downwards.
ATGCGAATAGTGCCCAAGGTGATCACCAAACGGTCCTTCGTGGCGATCATCGCCCGCTGTCACGCTGCCTTCGATCAAAAATTCGACTTGGGAAGAAATCCGGTGCCCGGTGGTCTTGCGATGAATCACCTCCAACGGCTGACCCATAATCAAGGCTGCAAACATGCGTTCGTCCACCCCTTCCGGCAATGGCGTGATGGCCGCAAATGTCAGTGCAGGTGGTCCACCCAATGCCACACTGATCGGCAACGGCTGCCCCATCGCAGTCGCCTGCTTGAAATGGAACCCGCCACCCTTTTCAATCTGCCAATGCATACCGGTCGATGCATCGTCATAGCGTTGCAACCGATACATCCCCAGATTGCCGCCGCCGGTTTCCGGGTCAGCGGTATGTACCAGCGGTAACGTAAAAAAGTGTCCGCCGTCCAATGGCCAGCACTTCAGCACCGGCAACTGCATCAGATTTGGCGGTTCATGCTGCATCTCCAAAATCGGCCCCGACTTCACCGTTTTCATGCGCATATCCAGTGCCGTTTTGATCGTGCTGCGCCGCTTCCACAATTTGGAGATGGTCGGCGGCATCATTTCGTCTTTCATGCTCGCCAGCTCTTCGCCGATCTCCACCGGATTCCGGCCAAAAACCATCTGCACACGCTCCGGCGTACCATACAGGTTGCTCACCAAGCGGTATGGTGAACCCTTCACATTGTCAAACAGCAGCGCAGGTCCTCCCGCCGCGAGCACCTTGTGCTGAATGATCGTGATCTCCTGATCCGCATCCACCTCCTCGGTAATTCGCACCAACTCGTCTCGCTTTTCCAGCTCGCCGATGAACGCTCTCAAGTCCCTGAAACTCATCGAATATCCTCCCAGGTTTTCGGGGCTTCCTGCCCGAAGAGCGAGAGCACGTGATCGACATAGTAGCCCAGCATTTCGCTAATGGAGACCTCGTCGGGATTGCGACCCTTCACCATGTAGTATGGAGGGGAAAGCGGCATGATGATTCCTCCTGCGGCGGCTATGCTGACCGCGCTTTGAGCATTGAGCAAGGTCCATGGGGCTTCCCGCACGCACAACACAACCTTCCGACCTTCCTTCAGCTGGCAGTGCGCCGCACGCGTTACGAGCGAATCGGCGACTCCGGCCCCCACCTTGGCCAGCGTATTGGCCGAACAGGGAAGGATCACCATTCCCGCCGTTGAAACCGAGCCGGACGCAATCGTTGCCGTCAGGTCGCCGTCCTTCCAAACCGTGGAAGCCAGTGTCTCCAATTCTTTGAACGGTCCAACTTCCTGCTCATAGACCACGCGACCCATCTTGCTCGCAACCAGCGTTACCGGCCACTGCGATTTTTCAATCAGCAGCTTCGTCGCCAGCGCGCCCGATGCGCCTGTCATTGCCACAACTAAATTCATGATCATGCTCCCAATAAAACCACTAGTGCTCCGGCGATGCCCGCAACGGCGGAGATGGGGAAAAACCTAACATGCACCGGAATGCGCTGCAAGTAGGCGACACCGAATGCGCCGGCCGATATGAGCAACGCAAGAAACGAAAGCGCTCCGCCGACCGACATCCAAAGCATCACCAGCATCGCAAAAGAAAGCAGGTGCGTAATCGCTGCAACCAGCTGCGCCCCGGTTGAGCCAAGTGCCGCCGGAATGCTGCGCACGCCATTGGCGCGGTCAAAGTCGATATCCATCAATGCATAAATAATGTCGAAGCCACTGATCCAGCAGAAGGTAAAGATGGCCAGTACGATCACTTCCGGCGAGAAGGACATGCTGTTCGTGACCGCCACGAAGGCCCCCAATGGCGCAAGCCCCAGACAAACACCGATGCCGTAATGACACAGCGGGGTGAAGCGCTTCAGCAGAGAATAGAGGCAAAGGGGAACAAGAGGCACGAGGGAAAACTTGAGTACCGTACTGCCCAACAGTGCGCAGCCAAGGAAATAGATCAACATTCCAACCAGCGCCACGCCGGCCCCCTGCGCCATGGAAAGTTTGCCCGCCGGAAGCTCGCGGTTTTTCGTACGTGGGTTCTTTGCATCAATGTCTTTATCCAAAATGCGGTTGATGGCCATGCCAAAGGTACGCGCTCCCAGACCCACCAACGCAATCAACAGCAGGATTTTGAGAGGCGGCATGCCCCCCGCCCCGAGCCACGCGCCGGCAAACAACAGCGGGAGGCTAAAGATCGTGTGCTCCAGCTTGGTGAACGAGTGTAGTTTTTTCAAAAGGCCGGAAGAATCAGATTCGGGTGCATCCGGTTTTTTCAGACATTGGAGAATGGCATCCGCCACCGTTTCGGAAACCGGATTAATGTGTGTTTGAATATCCTTTTTACCCTTGTGGTCGCCAAAATCGGTTACCCCTTTGATCATGATGCAGGGAATGCCATGCTCTTCACACACACGGGCAACGGCATAGCCTTCCATATCGACGAGCTCACCATATTTGGAAAGTTCCTTTTTGCGGTCAGGCTGAAAAACGGGCTCTTCAACAGTCACCAGCTTTTTCAATCTCATGCCGATGCCTACATTGACGGCCGCTTTGAGATGCTCCGTGCTGACCGATGAAATACGGTAAACCGCACCCCGCTCGATCCGATTATTCAGAGCACCGCACACTCCGGCATTGATGATCGTTGTGCACCCATGCTCTTGGATAAGATTTTTCGTGGCCTCCCGCGCAGCGTCCATTCCCATACCGGAAACGACCGAAACGGTACCTACCGGTTCGCCCCGATCCAAAAACGGTTGCGCCTCCATCTGTGTTGCGAACAAAATTCCAATCATGAATCACTCTCTTCGTTCGGTATTTTGCTTTCAGCAAAATTATCTATCACTTCGCTTTCGGGAATAACTCCTGCCGCCTTTGCCATCGCGTGCAATGTGTTGATTGCAGCGAGGCCCTCGTCGCCGAGGTCGAGGGAAAAATCGTTAACGTACGTTTTGATATGCTCGCGAATGACCTGATCTTCGAGTTCCTGTGCATGCGCTTTAACATAGCTCGTGGTGGAATCGGGATCGTCAAAAGCCTTTTGGATTGAATCGGTCAAGCGCTGCTCAAATACTTGAATGCGTTCCTCGCCCAGACTTTTTCTGGCCGCAATGCAACCCAAGGGAATCGGCTGCCCCGTCGTCGTTTCCCACCAATCCCCTAAATCCACCAGACATTGAAAACCACGCTCCTCGTAGACAAAGCGTCCCTCATGAATGATCACCCCGGCATCGGCCTTGCCCGATTCGACGGCATCCATAATTTGGTCGAACGGCATAAAAATGCGGTTTTGGAGCTCCGGTTTCCAGAGGCGCAACAACAGGTGGGCGGTCGTCAATTCGCCGGGCACGGCGATGACAGACTCTGCGGATAAAGCGGCGGGGGCGTCGTTTCTACGAATAACGAGCGGACCGCAACCGCGCCCAAGCGCAGCGCCAACCTTGAGCAATTGATATTGGTCCTGCAGCAGAAGCCATGCGTGAAATGACAACTTGGTTACGTCAAACTTTTCCTCAAATGCCATCCGGTTTAGCGTCTCGACATCGTGCAGATGAATCTCCACATCCGCTTGCTGAGCGAGGTGGCAAAAGATGAAGGTATCGTTCGGGCAGGTTGAATAGGCACACGTAATATTGTTGAATTGCATTTCCTTACACTATAGCCCGTGTTTTAATTATGTATATCACGTACAGTTATTTAAATTAATGATTGAACCGATCATCATTCCAGCTATTATCCGCACCATCAATTTTAAAACGTATTTAAACGAGGCCAAATAATGAAAGCACAACCCGACTTAACGCAAGTGGAAAAGGACAAACTGGAGATCAATCCGGACTTTGATTTCCGCGAGATTGCCAAACGCCCGTTCGAGGATATCACGCCCAACGAACTGGCCATGTTTAAATGGAGCGGAGTCTATCACCAACTCCAACCCAGCTTTTTCATGATCCGCGTGGTGACTCCCGGCGGACGCATGACCACCAAACAGTTTAACCGCGCCGTTGACCTCGGCGAAAAATATGCGCAGGACGAAATGTGCATTACTACCCGCCAGACGCTTCAGTACCACTGGATCCGCAAGGAAGACATTTATAAAATCATTGAAGGTATGGCCGAAGTGGGCATCACCACCAAGAACGGTTGCGGCGACGTTCCGCGTAATATCATTGGCGATTCACTTGCCGGGGCTGGCCCCAATCAGATCGGCGACTCGCTCAAGCTGATTCAATGGATGGCCGAAGACGACGAAATCCAGAACCAGCGCAACCTGCCCCGAAAACATAAGATCAGTGTAGCCTCCAGCAACGATGCACTCGCGCAAACCCTGATGAACTGTCAGGGCTGGGTTCCCGTCGAGCGCGATGGCGTTGTGGGCTGGGCCTTCCATGCCGGCGGCGGCCTCGGTGCCCGCCCCTATCTGGCCAAACTTATTTTTGACTGGGTGCCGGAAGAACGGGTTCTTGACGTTGCCCGCGCCACGGTCGAAGCCTTCCGCCGACACGGCAACCGCCGCGTCCGCGCCCAGGCCCGCCTCAAGGTGGTCGTTGACACCATGGGTGCCAGGAAATTTGGCGACGTTCTGATGGATATCATGAAGGAAAAAGGGGTCCAAGGGCTGGATACGATCGAATATGCCAAAAATCCAGTCCCGAATATTAACAGGATGTCGATCAACGGCGAGGAAGTGATTCCGCAGAAAGAAACAGGAAAGAGCATCGTTCGTATCCTTATTCCACGCTCGGAGCTCAAAACCGCCGAGTCGCGCACGATTTCCAAACTGGCTGACGAACTGGGTGGAGGCGTGATCATGTTTACCAACCGCCAGAATATTGAGCTGCACGATGTGCCGAACGAAAACGTTGAAAAGCTGATTGCAGCCCTTCACGAAGCAGGCTTCCGTACCGACGGGCATGAGCAGCTTCCCGATATCGTGGCCTGCGTCGGCACCACCATGTGCAAGATGGCGGTCTCCGATTCTCCGGACGCCTACCACCGCCTCTACAACGCACTGGCGAACGATGAAAAATATTGGAAATCGATCGGTACGCTGCGCATCAACATTACCGGATGCCCGAACAACTGCGCACATGCGTGGATTGCCGATATTGGCCTGCGCGGCAACCGTATCCGCAACCCGGAGGGCGGCAGCACCGAGAGCTATAGCGTCTTTGTGGGCGGCAAGCTCAGCGAAGCCGGAAAGATTGCGGAACACCTTTGCGACGTACCGGCCGAGGAGATCGTTGCTGCCGTACGCAAGATTCTGGACACCTACCTTGCCAACCGTGAAAGCGACGGCGAACTGTTCGTCGATTTCTGCGAGCGCATCGGCATCGAAAAATTCAAAGAACTGGTAAAGTAAAACGGATTTAAAATCATGGAACAGTTATTGAACCAAGCAGAAGAACTCATTAATGCCGGACAGTATAACGAGGCGGTAGAATTGCTCTGCCGCCAAGGCGTCCCGGAAGAAACCCGTGTGTTCGAGCTGATTGCCCTCGCCCACCACAAAAAGGATTATGCGCGGGGCGATGTCTACTCCGCCGTCATTTTTGCAGGCCGCGCCCTTTCCAGCGGAAGCACCCACCCGCTGATGCAGGAAATTATCGATGCCTCCAAACGGCAGGATAAAACCTCCAGTTCCGGTCTCGCCCCACAGGACTACAAACTCGGCGGGTGGGACGAGAAACGTGAAGCGGTGGATTCCCCCCTCTCCTCCTGCGCACTGACCAAACTGAACGGCAAAGCCGACGCCCCGAAGGACTTTGACTGGCTCGGAAAAAATATTCCATGCCAAAAGGCCTGCCCAGCCTCGACCGATATTCCCGGCTACCTTTCGGCCATCTATGATGGACGCCACGAGGATGCCTACAACATTAATCTGCGCGACAACGTCTTTCCCGCCGTGCTCGGTCGCGTTTGCGCACGGCCCTGTGAATCCGAATGCCGCCATGGCTGGGACGATCTTGGCGATCCTGTGGCCATCTGCTTCTCCAAGCGATCATCAGCCGACTTTAAAAAGCAGGGTTTAGTGATCATGAACAAGTGGTTTGAAAATTCCGGAAAGCGTGTTGCCGTGGTCGGATCCGGTCCCGCCGGCCTGGCTGCCGCGCGGCAGCTTGCGTTGCTGGGCCACGCCGTTACGGTCTACGAAAAGCACAGCGTCCCTGGCGGTATGATGAATCAGGGGATTCCAGTGTTCCGCCTGCCGCGCGAGATTATTGCAAAAGAGATTGAGCAGATTACCGCGCTTGGTGTTGAGATTGTCTGCAACACCGAAATTGGAAAGTCCATTACCCTTTCCGAACTTACCGCACAAAACGATGCGGTTGTCATGGCGGCGGGCACCCTGCGCCCCAACCTGCTGGATCTGCCGGGCAAGGAATTAGACGGCATCCGTCACGGCCTCGACTTCCTGCTGGAAGTTAACGATACCGGCACCACGAAGATCGGCGACAAGGTGATTGTGATCGGCGGCGGCTTTACCGCAATGGACTGTGCGCGCGCCGCGCGCCGCCTGGGTGCCACCACTGTGCAGGTCGAAGAGGAAAAAGCCGACCAGATTGCCTCCGGATCGATCCTTCGCATCCCCAAAGGTAACGTCGGGGTTTGGTATCGCCGCTCGACCGACGAAATGCTTGTGACTCCCGGTGAACTCGAAGAACTGGAACACGAACATATTCCGCTCGAAACGATGGTGAGCCCGAAAGCCTACGTGGGCGCAAATGGGAAAGTAACCGCCATGCAGTTTGTCCGCACTGAGCTGGGCGCACCCGACGCCAGTGGACGCCGCCGTCCCGTCGAGATCGAAGGCAGCGAGTTTGAGCTTCCGGTCGACACCGTCCTGCTCGCCACCGGCCAATTCCCCGACACGGACTGGATCGACGAGGCCCTAAAAACCGAGCTGGTTGAAGAAGACGGCTGGCTCAAGAGCGGCACGGCCTATTCCACTGCACGCGACAAGGTTTTTGCAGCCGGCGACTTTGCAACCGGTGCCAGTTCGCTGATCCAAGCCATTGGCCACGCCAAGGATTGCGTCCGTGCGGTCGACCAATTCCTGACCGGCAAGGTGCGCCTCAAGGATTCTGCAAAAATCGAGGACGTCACAGAAATCAACCGGATTCGCGAGATGGATGCCGTTCCGTTGCAACCGATGCCGACCATTGGACTGGAACAACGTGACCTGCCGACCGAAGTGGAACAGGGTTTTTCAAAGGAAACTTCGATCGATGAAACACAGCGTTGCTATCAATGCCATTACAAGTTTGAGATCGACTCCGACAAATGCATCTATTGCGACTGGTGCGTGAAGGCCAAGCCACGCCCCGAGTGCATCCTGAAGGTGAAGTCGCTGAAAGAGGACGACGAAGGTCGCATCGTGGGATGGGAAATCGCCGAGAAGGCGGACGATATAAACCTGATTTGGATTAATCAGGAAGACTGTATCCGTTGCGGGGCCTGCGTGGCCGCCTGCCCGGTCGACGCCATCAGCATCCAAAAAGTGTCTCTCGTGACGGAACCGGTGGGATAAGAAAAAACGCGTTGCAAAGAGAACAGGGACGAATGCGCCAAGCGTTTATACGGAGAATCCGCAGGGTTACGGCATAATCCATACTGATTATCCGCATTTAGAAAAGTGAAATTCTGCGTTGAACGAAGAGCGCACTTTGCCCTCTAATGCCGCATTCCTATGAAAAGGCATGCTTTACAGATCTTAGCGACCACCCTCCTTCTGGCTTCCGGAAACGTTCTGGCTCTCGATACGAGCACATTACTGGCTGATCCGGCGGCCAGATCCTTGGTGGAAAAGAAATGTATCCGCGTAGAAACCAGCGGGTTTATTCCTGTGCCTTTCGATGTGGCGACCGGCATCCTTAACCACCCTGATTTTCTGCAATCCGTTCAGGATGAATATGCACGATCCATTTCCAAGGATGGAAAACTCAAGTTTCCCATCATCGAAACCACTCCCGGAAGCTACCATTATGTGAACGCAAAAAACCAACGGACGGACATTGCTGAATTATTCCGAGGGAAGACCGAGGATGACGCGTTCGATCTGATTTATCATGTTACTGGAAAGCGTTTTTTCGGAACATACGAGGTGATCATTCACCTCCGGGCCATCAATGCCGATGCCGCCGGGGTGGTTTATACCACTCAAATTCATGCATATCCACATAACGGTCCCCTGCGCTTTCTGGCCCGCCGACTCGGCGTGGTGGAACGCTACTTCAAGAAGAACACGACCACCATTGACTGGATGGCACGCAAGATCAGCATAGGACTGGCCGAGCGGGCCTCTTTTCAGACCTATCAGGAGCAGCAGGCGAAGGCTGGATCAACGACACCTTCTGCCGCGACCTTGTAGCAAAAAATCGGTTTGGCAACTATTGCTCGTCCCCCGGAACCGCAGTATCTTATCTAAGGAACTTGCTCCGAAAGCGCTCCTCCAAGGAATTATAAAAGGCAAGCTATGACTAATCTGACTCAACACCAAATGGATAAATTGCTCCAGTTTCAGCAAAATGAAATCACCGAACACCACGTCTACACTCAGCTTGCACACATCGCCAAGGGAGAAGAAAACCGCAAGGTGCTCAAACGCATCGCCAAGGATGAGTTTCGGCACTACCACGAATGGAAGGAATACACCGGACGCGATGTTGCACCGCGCAAGTTAACCATCCTTAAGTATGCCTTGATCAGCCGAGTGCTCGGATTCACCTTTGCCATCAAACGAATGGAAAATGCCGAAGAAAGCGCCCAGCAACACTACAAGCATATTCTCGAAGAGCTGAATCTCTCCAGCGAGATTGTCAGCGATGAAAACGACCACGAACAAAGTCTGATCCGCATGCTCGACGAAGAACGCTTACGCTATACTGGCTCCATCGTACTCGGCCTCAACGACGCTTTGGTTGAACTGACCGGCGCACTGGCCGGCCTCACATTCGCGCTGCAAAATACAAAACTCATTGCCCTGACCGGCAGCATCACCGGGTTGGCCGCTGCACTTTCGATGGGCGTATCGGAATATCTTTCCATCAAGTCGGAAAAGAGCGGGCAAAACCCGGTCAAGGCATCCATCTACACGGGGACTGCATACGTGATGACCGTCGTCCTGCTCATCGCTCCCTACCTGCTGTTTTCTTCCTTCTATCTTTGTTTGGGCGTGACCTTGTGCATGGCCCTGTTGATTATCGCCGCCTTCAACTATTACATCTCCGTTGTGAATGATGTGTCGTTTAGGAAACGTTTTCTGGAGATGGCCGGATTAAGTCTGGGGGTATCCGTTATCAGCTTTCTGATTGGTCTGGCTTTGCGGAAGCTTACGGGGATCGAGATTTAGCTGTTTGGTTTACCATTCAGCGCATAGTGCAACATGATGTCTTCAGTTCGATTCAGCCTGCGGCAGGCCTCCCTGGCAATATTCATCATCAGCATGCCGAACAGCTTGGGGTCGGACTCATAAAAGCCAAACAGTTTTTCGCGCGGAAGCACGAGCAGTTCCACATCCTCCATCGCTAATGCACTCGCCGTATGTTGGTGGACGGCCATCACCGAGGTTTCGCCAAAACAATCCCCCGTATTAAACTCGAACAACTCCAGCGGTGTTCCATCGACGTCTTCAACCATCCGCACACGCCCCGAGCGGATAATGCGAATATGGCTCGGCCCGTCGCCCTGCCTGAAGATGAAATCTCCCTGGTGGTAGTGTTCGATTTCCAGCATTCGGAATACCGTATAAAGCTGGGCATCATCGAGACCGCCCAAGATCGAGATCTGGTTCAGGATAGGCAGCACGCTTTCCACATCAAGCAACGGAAGCCTGTATTTCTCCATAGACATAGCGGAATTATATTAAAACCAGTGACTTTCTCCAGACAATTAGTCTTTCCAACCTCCTGAAAATCTGGAGAATGCGCGTCTTCATTATAGAAGGAATCGCCACAAAAAACACAAAAACAAATCCGCAGCCTCTGCGACTATTGTGCCCTTTGTGGCAAAGTTAAAAATGGCATTGTTGAGTCTACAGAATATACACAAGGCATTTGGTGGGCCGCAGTTGCTTGACGATGCAACATTGCAGATCGAACGCGGCGAACGCATCTGTCTGGTCGGACGCAATGGCGAAGGCAAATCAACACTGCTGAAAATCGTCAACGGAGAAGTCGAAGCAGATACGGGTGAAATCATACGCCAACCGGGGCTTAAAGTTCGACGCCTACGGCAGAATGTTCCGACTGATCTGAAGGGCACGGTTGAAGAACTGGTTTTCAAGGGGCTGGAAGATCCACACGACGACTGGAACTCGCATCAGGCGGTCGATAAAGCCATCTCATGGGTTGGGCTGGAAAACGAATTGCGCTTCGAAGAACTTTCCGGCGGACAGAAACGACGAGCGCTGTTGGCGCAGACCGTGGTATGCGAACCGGACATTCTCGTATTGGACGAACCGACCAACCACCTCGACATTGAATCCATCCAATGGCTTGAAAATTTCCTACTCCGCTATAAAGGCACCCTGCTTTTCGTAACGCACGACCGGACCTTTCTCCGCAAGCTGGCCACACGCATTATTGAACTGGATCGAGGCCGCCTGCACTCGTGGGCGTGCGACTACGACACCTATCTTAAACGCAAGCAGGCCCTGCTCGACGGCGAGTCGGAACAATGGGCTCAGTTTGATAAAAAGCTCGCGCAGGAGGAAGTCTGGATACGTAAAGGCATCAAAGCACGCCGTACACGGAATGAAGGGCGCGTCCGTGCTCTGGAACAAATGCGGCGGAACCGAAGCCAACGCAGCGAGCGCACCGGCTCGGTAAACATGCAGTTGACCGAAGCCGGAGTGTCTGGCCGAAAGGTCATCACGGCAAAACATATTTCGTACGATTATGATGGGGAGCCCATCATTGACAACCTCAGCACCAACATTATGCGGGGCGACAAAATCGGCATCATTGGCCCGAACGGGTGCGGAAAGTCGACACTGATCAATATCCTGCTGGGTAAACTGCAACCGAAAGAAGGGTCGGTTGAGCATGGCACAAAACTCGAAGTGGCCTATTTCGACCAGTACCGAGCCACGCTCGATGAATCAAAAACAGTCGCCGAGAATGTCAGTGCCGATGAAATGATCACGATCGGCAACAGCAAGAAACATGTGCTTGGCTACCTGCAGGATTTTCTTTTCACCCCCGACCGGGCACGACAACCCGTGAGTGTACTATCCGGTGGCGAGCGCAACCGCCTGCTGCTGGCCAAGCTTTTTACCAAGGCATCCAACGTACTGATCCTCGACGAGCCCACCAACGACCTTGATATGGAAACGCTGGATCTGCTCGAAGAATTGCTGGCTAATTATGAGGGCACCCTGCTGCTCGTCAGCCACGACCGCGCATTTCTGAATAATGTGGTGACCAGCACGATGGTTTTTGAAAATTCCGGAAAAATTAATGAATATGCAGGCGGCTTCGACGACTGGCTGGAGCAGAGGCAAGAGGCAACAGGCACTAGGCAACAGGAGGAAACACCTAAGCCAACAAAGCAAAAATCCACCCGCAAGCTTTCTAACAAGGAGCGGGCAGAGCTGAAAAACCTGCCCAAATGCATCGAAGAGCTTGAGGCGGAACAGGAAAGGCTGCATGAACTGATGTCGGATGCGGCATTTTATCAGAAAACCAAGGATGAGATTGCCGCTGCAACCGCCCGGGCGGAGGAGATTCCCAAAATACTCGAAGAAGCCTTTGAACGATGGGAAGAACTGGAGAGTCTATAGATGTAAACCACGGAATCTTATGCATTCCGCCGTTTCCCCTTCGGTGGAGTGTTTGAGGAAGATCGGCAATGAAGAGGGTTATTCGGCCGAGCCTCATAGTTGGTTCCGTGGTTTCTTTTGTGTGAGGACCATGCAATGAAACGCCTAATATGGAATAAACACACAAAACGGGCACTCAAGCATGTGTTCGGCTGGTTCTTTATCGCAATAGGGATCATCATGCTGGTCACCCCCGGACAAGGACTTTTGAGCATCTTGATAGGCGTCTATTTACTCGCGGATGAGATTCCGGCTTTTGGACGGCTTAAAGGCTGGCTTCATCATAAGTTCCCCAAAACCTCCGAATATGTTCACCACCTTGGCGAAAAACTTAAAACCCGAATCCACCGGACAACAAAACCATGATTCAAACTGTAATCCGCAACGATGAGATTTCTCCGGATACCTTTCTCATGTCCGTCGAGCGTCTATACGATTTCCAGCCCGGGCAAACCGTGAAGATTGGGTTGAATAACGATCTTCCACCCCGCATCTACAGCATCTGCAGTGGCAACCAAGAGGCTGAACTGAAGATTCTCTACAACATTAAAGAGGACGGAGCTCTCACCCCAAAGCTGTCGGAGCTGAAACCAGGTGGAAGCGTGATGGTTTCAGAGCCAGGCGGCAGCTTTATCGGCACCTCGGATCCCGCCCTTTGGATTTCCACAGGAACCGGCATTGCCCCATTCTACAGCATGCTGCACTCGGGCCTGGCGAAAAACAAAATGTTGCTGCACGGCGTGCGACATGCCAATCAATTTTACTTTTCAGACGAATGGAACGAAGCCCTGAAAGATCGCTATCACCGGTTCTGTTCCGGCGAAAACGTGAGCGGCATTCCCCATGGCCGCATTAACCTATACCTTGAAAAAGCAGAACTCCCGCCGGAACTGAAATACTATATCTGCGGCCAGGCCACCATGTGCGTCGAGGTCCGCGACCTACTGATCGCCAAGGGCATTCCCTACGAAAATATCATCGTTGAAATCTATTTTTAGGCTCGATTCACTACCAACCCTGTTTAATCTCCCCGCCATGAAACCTGCTCTATTTGGAAAAACACTTGAAGAACTGACCGATCTCGCCATCGGCCTCGGCCTGCCGAAATTTACCGGCAAGCAGCTGGCTGACTGGCTCTACAAAAAAGAGATTTCTTCCATTGCCGAAATGAGCAACCTCTCCAAAAAGGCCCGCGCCCTGTTGGAGGAGCAATACCGCTTTGGCTTACAGGAGTCCGGCAAGGTACAGGTCAGTACCGATGGCACCAAAAAATATCTCTTTGCCACGGCATCTGAAAACTTTATCGAAACCGCAATGATTCCCTTTCAGGAACGGAAGACGGTCTGTGTTTCCTCTCAAGTGGGCTGCAAAATGGGATGCCTCTTCTGCATGACCGGTAAACAGGGATTTCAGGGACAACTCACCGCAGGCGAAATCGTGAATCAGATCCGCAGCATCCCTGAATGGCACGATATCACCAATATTGTCTACATGGGCATGGGCGAACCATTTGACAATCTGGACGAGGTGCTCAAGAGCATCGAAATCCTCACCTCCGAATGGGGCTTTGCCATGAGTCCGCGCCGGATCACGGTTTCCTCGATTGGCATCACACCGGGACTGATCCGATTCCTTAATGAATGCGAAGCCCATCTGGCGATCAGTCTGCACACGCCCTTCCATGAAGAACGCCAAAAACTGATGCCCGTACAGATTGCCTATCCGCTAGAAGAAATCATTCAGGAAATTAAAAAGTGGGACTTCCGCGGGCAGCGCCGCGTTTCATTCGAATATATTGTCTTCCACAGCCTCAACGACACGGCAAAGCACGTGAAGGAACTCAGCCGACTGCTCGCCGGCATCCCGTGCCGCATCAATCTGATCCGCTTCCATCCCGTGCCGGGCACCCCGTTGAAGGGAACCGACGAAGAAACCCTGCAATGGTTCAAGGATCAGCTGAACAACAAAGGAATTCTGACCACCATCAGAGCCTCGCGCGGACTGGATATCTATGCCGCCTGCGGATTGCTTTCCACCAAGGAACAATCTCGGCTGAGCTAGGGCGTTCTTAGACATAGCGTAGCCACCTCGATGGAGGGGCGCTCGCCGAGCGCCCGGGCGGGGGCCGCTCCAGTACATAAACGAAGCAGATACGACAGTTCTTAAAATGCTCTAGATGTTGAATTTGCGGCGGAACCAAAATAGTCCCGTGGCGGCAAAACCAAAGAGTCCAATCGTTCCCGGTTCCGGGATGACCGACTCGACAGAAACATTATCCAACTGCATCGTCGTGGCGCCAACTGATTTGTTAATGATGAATCCATAGGATTTAATATTGGCATTCAGGTTGGCGGACAGCGCAACATCGTCCTGAACGAGCACATCATTAATATAGAGGTCAGCCGTATTGGCCGCCGTCGTGCCGGACAGACCATACTGCAGGTAGGACATGGCCCCCGCAGTGTTGTTGACGAAAAGCTCAAACGTTTCGAAGGTATCGCGTGTGGCCGTTGCACTATCCAGATCCAGCAGTAGGACCCGCGCCGCAGCACCGCCAAAATTGCTGGTGCCCAATGTGAAGTCGGCATCGACAGCACCAGTCAACAGTTTGATATCGGCCGAGACATAAAGCTGCGCATGATCGGCACCGCTGTTGGCCGTGCCCGAGTTTCCGAACGTCTCACGCACCCCAGAGACATGCGCAAGCTGTGCGACCCGATTCCCACCCAGATCCTGATTGGATATGTTTCCTGTTACCGTCGTCCAATTGGTTATCGTACCGTCTTCAAAGTTATCGCTGAACAACACATCAGCGCTGACTCCAAGGGTACCCGACAGTATCACGGCCAGTAACCATGCTAGTTTTTTCATTTTTTTCTCCTGTTTTTTATGAATATTCATTGCAGGCTAGAAACGCCGCAACGAACATGGTTTCTCATTTTTCCCACTATTTTTCTGCAGATGCGGTCGCCTGTGCCTACACACAAATTCCACGGCATTCGCAGACACATATAAAGTATCACAGGCCCAGAAACGGAATAGATGAACAATGCGGCTTATTTAGGACATTTTGCGCCGAACACAAATCGCAACCTCCTTATGTTTATATAGATACACCGCACCAGCATTCAGCTTTCGATTGACTGCCCGTCAACCTGTCCAATAGTGTTTACTCCAGCCGTTTGTTGGTTAATATGCGTTGAACTTTGATCATTTTCCACAAGCTCAGGAACTCCATGAAAAACAGATTACTACTCCCTCTTCTCTTTGCGGCATCGGTCGTTGGTTCATGCTTTGGAAACACACCAATCGAGGTATCATCTCAAAGCAGCATTCCGTCCCTGAAAGATGCTCGAAACTACATCCGGAAGTTGAAGAACTCGGGAAAGAAAGGTCCGTTTACCGTAGTGGTTCATCAGGGAACCTATCCCGTTTCTGAATCTGTCTTCTTCGGAAAAATGGACTCCGATACCACCTATCGTGCAGCCGAAGGCGAAACCGCGCGCCTGGTCGGCGGAACCGTGCTCGACAAGCGTGCCTTCCGGCGCGTTACCGATACGACCTTCCTGCGTCGCCTCGTGAATAAACAGGCGGCAGCAAAGCTCCTCGTGATTGATCTCAAGAAACAGGGAATTACCGACTATGGCAATCCGTCTCGCCATGCGTGGTCGCTCGAACCGAAGGACCGTGTTCCGCCCGTTGCGCTTTATATCGGCGGAGAGCGCATGCGGCTGGCGCGCTGGCCCAATATGAATGAAGAGAGTCCCTTCATGGTCTACAAGCACTACACGCCCGAACCGCGTCCGCTCAAGGGCTATGAAGTCAAGATCCAGTCCATCCTCGACCATACCCAAATTCCGGGGGAGCTTACGCTGAGCAAGGTGCTCGATCCCGGTGACTCGGCAAAGAAAAACCCGACGGGTCGCGGTGGAACCTTTGAGGTCACGTTTGACCGCATGAAGCACTGGCACGATATTGAAAATGTCTGGCTCGACGGGGTTCTCGCCTCGACCTGGGAATGGACCTACAACCGGATCAAATCAGTCGACGTTAACAAGAAACAGATCACGCTCGCCCATCCCGAACTGAACGGCATTTGCAAGGGCGCTTCGGTCCGCCTGCCCCACTTTTATTTTGAAAATATTGCGGAGGAGCTGGATGCCCCCGGGGAATACTGGATTGATCGCAAGAAAGGGCTGCTCTATCTCTACCCGCCCAAAGACGCCAATGGCCCCATCATTCTCGCCACGCTCGACCAACCGATAATCCTGGCCCGCAATGCCTCCAACCTGCGCTTTGAGGGACTGGAATTTGACACCGGCCGCAATGTCGGGCTCCTCATTGAGGACAGCGACGGCGTGACCGTCGACTCCTGCCGCATCGCCAACTTTACCAAGGGCGGCGTAGATGTGGATGCACAGAACGTACACATCATCAATTCGCACATCCACGGGATCGGAGCCTTCGGCGTGAGACTGAAAGGAGGGAACCTTTCCTCGCTCGAACCCGCCAACAATGAAGTGGTCAACTGCCACATCCACGATTTTGGCTGGGAGCAAAAATCGCAGCAGGCCGGCGTCTGCGCCTACGGGGTTGGGCACCGCATAGCCCACAACGAAATTCACGATGCAACGCACTTTGCCATCCTGATCCGCAGAGCCAACGATGTGGTGGCCGAGTTTAACGAGATTTATGACCTGCCGAAATACCATAAGTTTGACGGCGGATCCTTCTACATCGGAACCGGAGAACGGCCTCAGTCGCGCGGCCTCGTCGTCCGCAACAACTATTTCCACGATATCCCCACCATCGGCGTCTATCCCGACAATTTTTCATGGGGCGTGGAGGTTTCCGGCAACGTTTTCCACAACGTCGGGGTGGTGGCCGGCCGCCCACCGATCAACGTGAACGGCGGCGGCGAATGCCGCACCTTCAACAATGTGATGATCGACTGCGTGCAGATGTACTGGCAGGGCGCGCGCGCAAAGGAAGAACGCTGGTTCACCGACAAATGGAATCCTGTGCTGGAAAAATATGGCCACGGCAAAGTGGAACAGACCGCCTACCGCAAATATGACGACTTCAAGACCTGGCTGGGCTACAAGCAGAAGGACGACTTTTTCCGCCCCGTCAGCCACCTGTACAACAATGTGCTGTACTATCCGAACAACGATATCCTGATTGAACGGAACACCAACAAAATGGGGATCAAGGATAACTCCAATGTGCTGGATGCGAGGAACAACTGGTCGACGAAAAAGGATCCCGGCTTCGTTGACTATAAAAACGGCGACTTCCGACTGAAACCGAACGCCGCCGTCTTTAAGAAACTCAAGGGCTTTCAACCCGTTCCGTTTGAAAAGATGGGTCGTCTGCCCGAGCCGGTTGAATAATTCTATTCCAGTGCTTTGGCCTTGGGCTTTTCATGCTCCGGCACGGGAAGCTTGGCGAGGAACTCCTCGGTCTGGAATTCTTCAGCGCTGCTGTCCATCGCCAGAATCATATCCTGGTATTTGACCAGCACAAGATAACCGATGCACTCTCGACCCCATGTATTGACCTTTTTGACCGAGCCGTCATCTTCGTTTTCATACTCATTCACTTGTTCCGTCATTTTAAATACGGGAGACTCCACCTGATGACGGTAACGCTCTCGCTTTTTTACCGGGGTCCACTGACCGGACCAATTACCGACAGCCAACTCCGGACCGCCCTCGGCATTATGATCCATAATGATAAAATACCATCTTAAGTTCACGATGGTGTCAAACGCCGACGGGTTAGACAGCGAAATATCCAACGTGCACACACTCTCCTGAGTGATCTTGGTTTCGGATGAATACTCCTCCGCGGAGACTTCCTTATCCTTCTTTTTGTCGATGTCGTGCTTGACCGACAAACCCACCTTTAGCTTTTCGCCCCGCTCTAATCGTGCCGCTGTCTCATTGTGGAATTTTAAATTGCGGGTTTTTTCATAGGCCTTGGCCTTGGCATAGTCCTCGGCAAACAAAAGGGCTCGCGATTCATCACTCAGCGCTTCGCGCCTGTAGCTTTTCGCCCCGCGTTTTGTTTCCACAGCAACCCCGTCGGGGGTGAGTTCGCTCAAGGAACCGGTGATTGTCGTTCGGTTCTTCAGCTTCAGTTCGATCTCGCTTCCGGCTTCCGGCGGAACAAACGATTGCCGATGCTCCGCCCGTTGTTTTTCGTAATACGCCTTGTAATCGATGGCATCGGCCATTCCGGCACACCCTATAAAAACAAGACAAAGTACGATCATTTTCATGATATCTCACTGATGCTACATACCGAAAAAGCAAATACGTCACGGGCCTGTCGAACAGAACACTCTTCCGCGTGCTGAAAATCTACTTCTTTTTACCGGGTTTCTTTTTCACATTGTGCGCCCAGGTGCCGTTCTTGTGTTTTTCCACCACCGAGTGCGAAATCTCAACCGCCTTGGCGCGCGCTTCGGCATCATAGTCCCAAAATTCATTGATCGCCTTGTTGAAGGCGAACTTGGGATTGTCCTCCTTGTATTTATGGCGCAAGTCCTTGAGCTGATTTTTCAGTTGTTCGATGACCTGGGTATATTCCGGGTTGTCGTAGAGATTGTTGTCCTCGTGCGGATCGTTCTTGAGGTCGTAGAGCTCCCACGCGGGCGGGGTGTCGGGTTCGGACTCGCCCTGCCAGCCGGTGCCATAGAAGAAGATCAGCTTGTAGCGCTTGGTGCGGATGGCAATATGCGCGGGGTTGTCGTGGTGCGCCATGTGCATCCAATAGTGGTAGTAGGCGGCTTTTTTCCAGTCATCGGGCTCAACACCGCTCTCGATGATCGACTTAAAACTGTGGCCCTGCATGTAATCCGGTGTGGGCACGCCCGCAAAATCCAATATGGTCGGCGCGTAGTCGACGTTTTCGACGATGGCATCGGATCGCGTGTGCGGCTTGATGGTTTCCGGATAACGCACGATGAAGGGCATGCGCATGGCTTCCTCGTAGCCCCAACGTTTGTCGATATAGTCATGTTCGCCCAGGTAGAAACCCTGATCACCGGTGTACATGATGACCGTGTTTTCATAGAGCCCTTCCGCCTTGAGATAGTCAACCACACGCTTGAGATTGTCGTCGACACCCTTCACGCAACGCAGGTAGGCCTTGAGGTAGAGCTGGTAGGTCTGGTGTTTGAGATCGTGATCGTTCAGCGAGTGGTCCACCTGGTCGGCCCACGGGGCGCGGGGATCCTCGGAATAGTTGCGCCGAAGGTTGCGGCGGCCGACGGAGGTGCCGATATAGGGCCGCAGTTCGTCGTGGTAGCCGCGAGTGGCGATCGATCCATTGTTCTTGGTGTCGTACATGTTTTCCGGTTCGGGAATTTCGACGTCTTCCAGATAGGATTCATATTTCGGATTATACCCGAAATAGTCGTGCGGCGCCTTGAAATGCAGCGCCAGGAAAAACGGTTGTTCCGGATCGCGTTTTTCCTTCAGCCATTCCAGCGCCGAATCCGCGATGCAGTCGGATGAATGCCCTTTCATCTGCACCGCATCCGGACCGAACTTCAACTTACGGGCGGGATTATGCGGGTTGGCGCACTCAATCGTTCCCTTGGTGCCCTTCTCGTAAAACACCGGATCAAAATAGGAACCCTGCCCCGGCAGCACCTTGAAATAGTCAAACGTCGACGGCCGCTCTTTGAGGTGCCACTTGCCGACGATGGCGGTCTGGTAGCCGGCTTTCTTCATTTCCATCGAGAGATATTGCTGTTCCGCCGGCAGCGGATCGTTCAACGTGGGACATCCATTAAGCGAACTGTACTGCCCGGTCATGATGCACGCGCGACTCGGGGTACAAATCGCGTTATGGCAAAACGCGTTTTCCATCACGACACCCTCATTGGCAATCTTGTCGATCGTCGGGGTCGGGTTCAGCTTTGCCAATCGGCTGCCATAGACCCCAATCGCCTTCGAGGTATGGTCGTCCGCCATCACAAATATAATATTCGGTTTATTTTGTGCTCCAACGACAGTTGTTGCCGCCATAACCACAGCACCCATTGCTGCCAAAAAGTTTATTCGATTCATTTCCATTCTCCATTATTAATCAAATCGCATCTGTAAAAAAAGGTCGGCATGCGCTACCAAACCTTTCGTCTTACGGCCATGAGTTCGGGATAAATCTCATCCGTATCACCGATCTCTTTTTTGAGCTCCAGCAACTGTCGTTTGAGTTGTTCCGCGGTATCCCGGTATTCCGGTTGTCCATAAACATTGGTCTGCTCAAAAGGATCCTTCTCCAGATCATACAGCTCAAATGCCGGAGGCGTGGCTTCCGGTCGTGTTTTCCCCCATCCCGAAACCTGATGAAGGTTCTTCTCGTTGACCTCTTCCGTATTATCGCGCCAGATCTCGTCCATGCGCGGATGCAAGGCCAGGCCATAGAAAAAGATCAGCTTGTAGCGCTTGGTGCGGATCCCGTAATGAGCAGGCACGTCGTGATGGGCACGATGCATCCAGTAGCGGTAGTAGGTTGCCTCCGGCCAATCCGCAGGCGTGCGGCCCTGCAGGTTGCTGCGGAAGGAGCGGCCTTGCATTTCCGCCGGCGCACGAACTCCGGCATAGTCGAGAAAGGTCGGAGCAAAGTCGACATTGTTGACCATGTCATCGTTGACGGAATTGGGTTCGATTTCCTTCGGATAGCGGACGAGGAACGGCATCCGGAGCGACTCCTCGAACATCCAGCGTTTGTCGATATGATCATGCTCACCGAGCAGCAAACCCTGATCGCCGGTATAGATGACCACCGTGTTTTCGGTCAGTCCAGCCTCATCCAGATAGTCGAGCAAACGCCCGACATTATCGTTCACGGCTGCCACGCAGCGGAGATAGTCCTTGAGGTATTTCTGGTGTGCAGCGACGGTCTGTTCCCTCTCATTCATGCCGGTAATATCGAGTTTTCCCGAAGGCCACCAATCATGCTGCATACGCTCGACGCGATTGCGGATCTTATTCTTGGGCGAGAGCGTTGACCCATAGTCACGCGAGCCATCGGAGCGGTCGCTCTTGTCATCGAACAAAGTCGGCGGCAATGGAATCTCCATATCCTCATAGAGATTCTTGTGACGATCGGGATATTCCCACAAACCATGCGGAGCCTTGAAGTGGCACATCATGAAAAACGGCTTATCGGGGGCCGTGCGCCCCCGCTCAAACCACTTCAGGGTCTGATCCATGATTACATCGCTGGAATAGCCTTTGTATTCTTCGCCGCCTTCCTTGTGATCTTTCCATGGCTTGCCCTTTTCCTTGAGCAAGGGATTGTTATACAGGCCCTGTCCGGGCAGTACGTTGTAGTAGTCGAACCCTTTGGGTTCCGTATGCAAATGCCATTTTCCGATAATCGCGGTTTCATACCCCGCCCGCTGCAGTTCAAGTGCAACATTGGGTTCATGGTTGGAGTCCCAGTTGTCAACCAGCGTCATCAGGCCGTTCTTGTGCGAATATTGTCCACTCAGGATCGATGCACGACTGGGTGTGCAGATCGAGTTGGTGCAAAAGCAGTTTTTCAGCATCATGCCTTCCTTGGCGATGCGGTCAATGTTCGAGGTTGGGCAAAAGTTTTTCAGATAGCTGCCATAGGAACCGACCGCCTGCCAGGTATGGTCGTCGGCCATGATGTAGAGAATATTGGGCCGCTTCCGGCCGGAATCGGCCATTCGCATAGAACGGCACCCAGCCAAACCCATCGCCGCAACCCCCAACCCTGCTGAAAAACTTCTGCGTTTCATAGCTATTCCCTTGTTTAGTTAATCGATCAAATCTCTTTTATTAACTCGATTTTATAGCAGATGGCAATTTTATTCGAAGCTTTGAATGGCGAGGTAATTACAAGCCCCTGGTCCGTCAGCTTCCAGTCAATTTTTTCCGGAGAGTCCACTACGGACACGGCCTTCACTTCCAAGTTGCCGCGATTTGCCTTGGCAAAGGATCCAATGAGCACTTCCTTCTTGCTTCCCGGCCAGCCCATCTGGATGGCATACACCGTATTGCCTTTGGTGGTGAACCGAATATTTTCTTCGTTGTAGGCACCGGTCATCTGAACAAAATGCCCACTGGAAGCCATCCGTTTCGGCCCTTCTCCATAGACCACGAATGGGCGGGTTCCAAAGATGGCCTCCCCGTTGGCCCGCAACCAGCGGCCCATTCCCAGCAACGATTGCTTCTGGGCTTCCGGAATAATGCCTTCCGCCGTCGGCGAAATGTTCAGCAGCAGATTGCCGTTTTTGCTCACAATGTCGATCAGGGTGTGGAGCAGTTCTTTCGATGATTTGATGTCCAGCTCCTCGGTATAGGACCAGCTTCCGGTTTGGGTCCATTGCCCGGCACTAATGGTATCGTCGGTGAGCCACGTATAATCCGTCAGCTCATCCATACGCCCTTTTTCAAAATCGACGACACCGACATTCTGCGGCAGATCTTCCTGCTTGTAGGTAATAACCACCTCCTGATTGCGCCGGGCTGCCGCATTCAGGTAGTAGGCGGCAAATGCCTTCCGGTTGGCTTCCGGAATACGATCGAGCCATGAGTCGAACCAGATAAGATCCGGATGGTACCGATCAACCACCTCTTCCAGCTTCCCGTTCCACATGGCAAGAAACTCCTCCCACGGCATCGTCCCATACATTTTCTGAACATCTGCACGGTCTACATGGTCCGGATCAACGCGCTCGAAATATTTTTCGCGGCCATAATAATACCACTTGCGCTTGTTTTTTTCATCGCTGCCTTCGGGATAGCGTCCACTGCGGGCATGATGAAAGGTGGTGATAAATTTCATATTTCGTTTACGGATGGCCTTTTCCATTTCGCCGACGACATCACGCCGGGGCCCCGTATCCATCGCATTCCATGGCGTCCACGTGGAGTCCCACATGGCATATCCATCGTGATGTTCCGCAACGGGTCCGGCAAACCGGGCGCCCGACAGAAAAAAGAGATCCGCCCACGCTTCCGCATCGAAACACCGGGCAGTAAACAAAGGAACCAGATCGTGATATTCAAAATCCCGGGGTTCACCATATTTTTTCAAATGAAAATAGTATTCGCGAAAGGTCTGGAAGCCGACACCCAGATTATAATTGCGTTTCTGTTCATTCTTCACCGGGCGCTTGCCGTTGAGAGGGCCATACATGGTACGCGGATAGTGTTCATTTCCAAAGGCCGGAACCGAATAGACCCCCCAGTGAAAATAGATACCGAACTTGGCATCCTTGAACCATTCCGGTGCCTCGTTATGTTTCGCCAACGAATCCCAATCCGCCTTGTACCGCTCTTCTTTGGCCATGGTTGAAAAAGCAATCAAACCAGTCAACCCCACCATCATCCATCTGTTTTTCATCTCCACTCTCCCGTAAAAACATCGTTCAAGATTGCCGTTGTATCATTCAGCAACGGTCTTGGGTAAAACCGCCCGACGGTACAGAGCCTCTCGCGGAACACCGAACCGGTCTGGATTCTGCATCACATCGCGGATGGTGCTGTAGTGCCGGAAATACCGGAAGTCGGTCTTTTTCTCCAGGCCCTTTTCCAAATCGCACTCGAAACGGACGAGAAAATTCCAGTCGGCACGGCCATAGTGGCAAAGCCCCCAAGAGAAACCTTGGCCATCTTCCGGATCGTCGAATTTGTCGGCAATGTATGCACCGCCCGCCGGCGGGATATCCTCGACCGAGCACATGACCTCAAAGTTAACCCCGTCCTCCGTGTATTGAATCGTATCGCGTTCGGGACCGGCCCAGTCAACGAGCGCGGCAATCCCCTTGCCCCACGGCCACACCCAGACCTCATGCCCGCTGTTGGTAACTGGATTCAACTCCGATTTTACATAAGGCCCTTCCGGGTGGTCGGCCACCGCCACGCCCCAACGCGAATCGGCAAAAAGCAGATCATCGATCCCATGCCCCTTGTAGTAGAGCCAGTATTTTCCCCAGCGCGGAATGATGCCCGGATCGTGCACGGCGGCGCTGTCCCACGAACCTTGTTCGAGCGGACGCTTTTTCTTCGGCTTGTTTTTATAGGGCATGTCAAACTTGCCGTCCGGCGCGGTTTTCAAAATCGGCTCCGGCAGCTTGGTCCAGGGTCCATCCGGCGAATCGGCCTGGGCCATGCCGACCACGTTGATACCGCAACCGGTCTTGGTGGCCGGGTCGTTTTTTTGGGTTTCCGCCTGGTAGCAGAGGTAGTATTTCCCTTCGGCCACAAGAATGTTGCAGGTAAACACGCTGAAATCGTCCCACGACCCCTCCGGCCCGCGTTTGACGGCCGGCCCCTGCTCTGTCCATTTGATGCCGTCCGGACTAGTGGCATACCAGATATCCGCATCCAGCCATTTCGATGTGGCGCTCTGATTACGCGTGTACCAGACATAGAATTTGCCGTCGACCTTGATGATCGAACTCGGGTCGCGGCGGTTGATGCCGGGCTCATAGCCCAGCCCCTTGACCGGTTTATAGCGGAAACGGGTATACAGTTCGTTCTGACTGTTGATTCCGTTCTGCCGCTTCGTTGCTGCGCTAAGCTTTTCCTCGGCGTATACAGATGCGCCCATACCCAAAACAACAATCCCAATGAGTACTTTTTTCATATTCCTGATCTTTGCCTTCATATAGACCTCGTTTTCCCGCAGGTGTAGAGAACGTTTACGCGAGCGAAGCGAGTGAAACGTTGCGTGCGGTAACGCTTTCCGCTTCGCGGTTAAGCGTTCTCTACACCCACACCTTCCCGGGCTCGCATGGAAACCCATCCAAAAACCTACCTAATCGTCTCCTTGTCCAGACGTTTGCGGCTGCTGTCGATCTGCTTCCGCACCGCAGGAGGAAGCCGGACGCCCTTCTGGAAATAGGTCTGCTCGTTAAAGCGCAGGTTGTTGCGCTTGAAATACGGGCGGTCGACATCCAACGACAGATCGCAGTCAAAACGGGCGAGGATCGATTCGTTCGCCGCGCCGCCACCATCGGGATTAATGTGGCAAAGGCCCCAGGTAAAGCCGCGTCCGTCGCCCTTTCCGTCGAAGGTCGTCGGACAATACGGCCCCGGCGCCACCGGCGGCACCTGAATCATCGACATCACCTTAAAGTTTTCGCCGTCGGGAGACCACTGGATGGTGTTCTTTTCCGGGCCGTCGAGGGCAACCAATGCGGCAACGCCATCCTTCCATGCAAACATGCAGGTTTCATGGCCGGAGTTGAGCACCGGATTAAGTTTCGATGCCTCGAACGGTCCCAGCGGATTCTTCGAGAAGGCCACTCCCTGCATGCGCAGGACATATTCCGGACCGCGCTCGATCGGTGCGCCTTTGTAGTAGATCAGGATGCGGCCATTGTGCACCACGGGGCACGGATCGTTAATCTTAATGTTGCCCCAGGTTCCGGCCGGACTCGGCTCCAGCGCATTTTCGGGATGGTGCGTCCATGGGCCGTAGGGCGAGTCGGCATAGGCCACGCGCACGGGACAGTAGGCCTGTCCGCCAATATCACTGTAGGCCTGGAAGTAGAGATAATATTTCTCCTTCCAGACGAGAATGCCCGGCGTGCAGATCGAACGCCAGCCCTGCTCCGGCTTCGGCGGACGGCGCACTGCGGGTTCGGCATCCTCGACCCAATCCCAACCATTGGTGCTGGTGGCATGCCAGAGGTCGGCCAGATCCCAATCCACCCCCGGCCGGGTATCGGTCCGGTTCTTCAACCCGACCGGCGCACATTCGGTTCGGCGGCCCGTGTACCAGACATGGTAGACGCCATCAACCTTGATCACCTTGGTCGGGTCGCGGCGGCTCACGTTGGCTTCACGCTTGAAACCCTTCAGCTCGGTATATTTAAAATTGGAATAGAGCTCGTTACCACGGTCCTCGTGCGGATTCCACTCGTCATACAGCCGCGCCATCGCAGTGCTCAGCGGCATGTCCGGCTTCTCCTCCGGAATCAGCGCCGGGAACGGTTTCTGTTCAGCAGAAGCAGTTATCGCTAAAGCAAGTAGTAGTGCAAGGGTGTATTGACCGCAAAGACGCAAAGGTACGAAGGAAATACATCTTTGTTTCTTTGCGTCTTCGCGGTCATTGAATCTGAAATTTCGGTTGATCATCTTACCTCTCCCTTAATCTGTTTCTTGAGCCAACCATTCATCTTGGTGCTTTTCTGGAAATAGGTTTCGTCGTCGAAGCGCAGGTTGTTGCGCTTGAAATATTGGCGGTCGACGTCGAGCGAAAGGTCGCAGTCGAACCGCGCGAGAATGGAGTTATTGTTCCCGCTCTCCTTATCCATGATGTGGCACAGCCCCCAGGTGATGCCGCGTCCGTCGCCATTGTCGGCAAAGGCATCCGAACAGAACGGCCCGGGCGCTACCGGCGGAATCTGGATCAGCGACGCCACCTCAAAGTTAATGCCGTCCGGCGCAAACTGCACCGTATTCTTTTCGGCACCGTCGAGACTGACGATGGCGGCCACCCCGGTCTTGAACGGAAACATGCAGGTTTCGTGGCCGGAATTGATCACCGGATTGATCGGCGACTTTTTGAACGGGCCGAGCGGGTGCTCGGCAATCGCCACGCCCTGCGCACGGACAATGGTTCCGTCACGCCCTCCTTTGCCGGGCGAGCCCTTGTAGTAGAGATAGATTTTCCCCTTGTAGATAATCGGGTACGGATCGTGGATCGCGCTGGAATCCCACTCGCCTTCGGCTCCAAAATCAACGACCACTTTCCCTAAGGGCTTCCAGGGGCCGTACGGCGAATCCGCCTCGGCCACAGTTACCGCCGCACGATCGCCCTTGAGTCCGGGAATTTCATTAAAACCCTGATAGTACAGGTAATACTTGCCCTTCCAGATGAGGACATCCGGCGTGGATACCGAGCGCCAGCCATACTGCGGCTTGGCCAGCCGCGTGACCGCCGGCTTTTCATCTTCCTTCCACGTCCATCCATCTTCGCTGGTGGCGTGCCACAGGTCACACAAATCCCAGTCGAATGAGGGAACATTGTTCGTTGCCTTTTGCGGGCCGGCCGGAATCGCCCCCCCTTTTCGGCAGGTGTACCAGACGTGATAGACACCATCAATTTTCAATACCTTGGTTGGATCGCGGCGCGAAATGTTTGGTTTCTGCTCCAGCCCCTGCAGCGGGGTATATTTAAAATTGGAATAGAGTTCGTTACCGCGGTCCTCGTGCGGATTCCACTGCTCATACAACCGCGCCACGGCGGCACTTACCGGATAGTTCGGCTTTTGCTCAGGAATCAACGCCGGAAACACTTCCGCCACCCCCGTCAACGGCAACAGCATTGCGAGACCTAAGATTTTAACCGTCATCAACAAACTCCTGATTATACGGAACTAACTTAAATGGTAATCGCGCGCCCGTTCCCTGCGGTCACTCAAGCCGCCAAGCGGCAAAGAAATCCTGACCTGGCGTGCTTTGCGCCTTTGCGCGAGACAATTCCATTCCTGTGAATTTCATATTTTTCGTTTAAAAATGAGCCGCAAAATATATCCGTATTGCTTCTGCATGATAACCCGCATTATGCGCGCAATGAAGGATGTTTTGCGCTCATGGTGTACAATCTAGTAAACGCCGCAAAGGGAACAAATTCCCAATCATCGGAAAGATTATTTTGATTTAGACCGGAAGCTGCGTTTCGCAAGCGCAAACCGTCCTCACCGCACAGCGTGAAAACAGTCGTGTTTTACTCCGTGACCTTCAGGCGCAGAAACTGCTCGTTGGCACTCTCTGTCGAAACCCGGTTGGTGACGGATTCAAATTCGGCATCAACTGTTCCCGAGCCGGCATTCACCACTCCGTTGGTGCTCCAGGTTCCCGTCACCAGGTTGGTATTGGCTTCAACCGTGTATGTCAGGCCGCGGGCGGCATGGTCGGAACGGCGGCGATAGGCATAGTCCAGCCAGTTGGTTCCGCCGACATCCGTCAGGTCGGAAACCGGCTGAACCAAAGCCGAATCGTTGTTGGTCGGATTGCCGCCGAGGGCATATTCGAGCAGATTGTTTAGACCGTCGGATTCGATATCGACCGAACGCAGGGCGTTGGTGGAAATCAATCCAAAGTCATAGGCCCAATTGATGTAGGTCGGCTGCGTTGCGGAGCCAGCTGCAACAACGAGTACCGGCGCATAAGCGCCGGATTCACGGGAGTTGATTTTGAGTCCGGACAGGTTTGTATCGGTGGTAATTGCAAAGGTGTAGGTCCCGGTTCCCGTCACAAATGAACTGACATCAAAACTATAGGTTGTTCCGGCGATGCAGTTTGTCTGGGTATCCAGCAGACTTCCCCAGACCAATGTGTCATTGGCCCCGGTCAACGTCATTTCCTCCCAACTGCCTGTCGCCGGATAGACATCAACATCTGGAATGGTGCCTTGACCGACGCGTAATTTCAGAATGGCAGACTGGACGTTTGAAACGCCACTAACCGCAAACTTTGCATACATTCTGTAGGCTTGGTAGTTCTGGATCCGCAACGGATTGGCGATACCATAGTTGTTCGTCGAGGTGTTGACACAGCGGGTGTCGGCAACGCAGGGGAACGTGGTCTCAACCACCGGCAGCCCGGTGGTGAACGACCAGACCTCCCCGGTAACCACGGAACTGTCGGGCCGTACGGTATCGACCCGCCAGTAATAGGTGGCATTATCGGCCAGCTCCACCGCATTGCTCGCCAACACCACCACATTGGTCGGATCAGTTTGGCTCGTCAGGAATGATAGCGAGTTGGACGATGTCCCTAAATAGATATTGGCGCTCACACCTTCATAACCGATCAGGTACATCAGGTCGGTATCGAGCAACACTGTGTTCGATCCATCCGGCGGAATGGGCGTGGAAGCCTGCGGTCCCTGATAGCCCGGAATCCAGTAATGGGTGTTGCCATATTCATAAGCCCCGATATCGGGTGCCGATCCAAGATAGCCGTCGGTAATGCCCGCGATCACCTTTCCCGCATCGATAACATCGGAGCCTGCTTTGGGACGGAAATCGAAGTTTCCCGCGTCCCGAAGCTGGTCGCTGGCGCTGCCGGATTCAACCCACCCGTTCCAGTTATTGGTGTGATTTCCCGGTATGGGCCAGCTGGAAACATCACCGTCGCGATGTCCCGCCAGCTTGTCGCCTAGGTTGTTCCAGGTGCGACTGTTGATGTTTTCGTTATAACCAAGATCAGCGCTGTATTCATTCAGGATAATGAAATCATTCTTGGCGAGACCGCCCAGCCCGGTGTTGTTATACGTGTCGTGGTCATCGCCCTTGATCTGAAACGCGCCGCGCAGATTCATGCCCACATTGTGATGGTTCAATCCCTGAACGCCATTATGCCCATCCCATCGGTAGCCGTATTTATTGGCGTCGTACACCCAGTTATACGAACGCTCGCAGCCTGTAATATCGGCACCGGCCACCTGAAAACCCGAGCCATCTTCCACCTGCAGGTAGCCCCAGTTGCGCATAAGATTGAATTTTTGCTTCCGGGTCGATTCGGGGTCCGCATTGGTCTTGATTGCACCGCGCGGGCTAGCTGTATGCATCGTGTTGCGGGTAAAACTGTTCACTTGCTGGATGACGCTGTTCTTGCCGATGCCCAGCATGGAGATATGGTGAAACAGGTTGTTATGCAACGACGAAGAATACGTGGCCGGACTATCCACCAGAAGGCCCATTTCGGAATATTCAAAGACGCAGTTGGTCATGGCGAACGGCCCGGCGCCAATATAGGTGCCATAATCGATCACGGCAGCATTACTCTCCGCCGGATATTCGCCCAGCAGGCGCCGGGATGCATCGGGATATGAAAAGGTGCAATCCTTCACTACCACATTTCCGGCATCGGAACGGAAGTTGTCGGCAAAGAAATCCAACCCTTCGATCGTGATATAGGAGCAGTTGCTGTTGAGTGTTAAGGCGCGCTTGATCGTCCGGCCCCGCACGTCCTTCCCGGTCGGGTCACCCCAGACATAGACGGTGCTGTTCGATGGCGTGTAGTACCACTCCTCCGCCTGGTCCAATGCTTCCAAATGTTCGAGAATGAAAAACTTTCCGTTGTTGGCGTGCCCCTTCTTGGTGCCGGGACCGCTGTAGCCGTCGTACATCAATATGTTACTACCGGCAACATGGTTCGTAATCAGCCGCTCCTGGTTACCGTCGCCGCCCTGCGCCAAAAACGAATAGATGATCGATCCTCCCTCGAAGCTGACGCCGGTCGCAGCCAGATTATGGTAGGCGGGATTGTTTTCGGTCTGGGAATATTCAGTGGTGCCCGGCATATCGGCATTGGCCCAGGTGGTTTCCTTGCTCCACCAGGTTCCGTCCTCGGCATCCGAACTCCCGGGTTTGGTCTGCAGCGGATCGGTCGGGTTGGTGTCGGCATTTGGCCAGCGCGCAATCACCTGCATGCGGCCATCAATAAACAACTGCCAGATATCCTTGCTCAGCGTGGTTTTGTAGATGCTGCCGCTGTGCAGCGTCCAGGTGCTGCCGATATCCGCCAGCGACTCGGTGCCGTCGAGAACGACCGTTTCGTCGGCATAGTTCTTAAACGCGATCCGGTTGGAGGAAGTCCCGTTACGATTGTTGACGACGACGGATTCATGATAGGTACCGCCGCGAATCTGGACCGCATCCCCCGCCGCAACCGTATCGGCCGCCTTCTGGATGGTTGCAAACGGCTGCGCCAGAGTTCCGGGCCACGAGTCATTTCCATTCGTGGCCACATAATAATCTGTCGCCCTCGAAAACATGGCACAACACAACAGTGCCGAGAGTACGATTCCTACTATCCGCATCATCCAGTCCTCTTTACTTAATAAACGCCTCTCGGGATCTCAATTCTCTTTAATAGCGTATCTTTCCAGGGAATAGGTAGTTCTTCAGGGATGTATTTCCCGAAGCTAAACCGTTATCGGCAAAGAATCACCTAATAAAAAGATCCCGCTGTTACGCTATTAATAGACAACTAAACGTGTAAAACGTTCCACCGCATACTGCAATTCACGGGCCAAATGGTCGGAATGACGCCAACAAACAGGTCCCAATCCGTTAAATTCCTCGGCTTTCGGTCATGTGTATCGCCATTTCCCCGACCCATCCCTACACCGGTCGGGAAACAAAAGAAAACCGGGCAGGCGGGAAGCCTGCGATACAGATTGAGGCGGAAAGCACGTACCGCAGGCGTCTCGCCTGCTTCCTGTCACGACTCACGCATCAATTGTCATCTTTTATTGAATCTTCAGCGAGAAAGCCCATTCGCAGGGCTTTTCTTTCGGGAAGGTGACTTCCAGCCCAGCGGGCGTGCGGTTCCAGGTAATTTTCTCGTCAGAGCCGATCATAGAAATCGATTTGATTTCATTCGGATAATGCTCGGAGCCCGCTTTCAGGTTTTTGATCAGAATCTTGCCGTCTTCCGGCCAGTTGAGTGCGATGGCGTAGAGGGTTTTTCCATCCTTCGAACGGGTGAAGCGAATATCCTCTGCGGTGAAATCATGGCGGTAGTTCCAACCCGGAAGCATCTTGCCCTTCTTGTTTTTATTCAGAATGTCCAGCTTGGTCGGCCCCTCGGCATAAACGGTCCATGGCCGCGTTGCGTAGATCGCTTCGGAGTTGACCTTCAGCCAGCGGCCGATGCCTTTCATGATCGCGACTTCCTCGTCCGGGATGGAGCCATCGCCCTTCGGCGTAAGCGAAAGCAGGAAGACACCGCCCCGGGCAACGAGGTCGATCAGGCTGCGGGTGTGGTAGTCTGGGCCGTCCCGGTATTTCTTGTTTTCGACATAGCTCCAGGGATAGGCGATGGCGCGGTCGATCAGGAACCATGGCTCGACATCATAGGGCATTTGCCGTCCGTTCTCGAAACAACGCATGCCGAACTCCGAGGGGAAGTTAAAGTCGCCCGCATGCTTGTTGCAGATGAGCACCTCCTGCCCCTTTTTTTCACCTTCGTTGAAGTAGTAGGCAAAGGTATCCATAACCTGTTGCTCCGTCAGAACACCCTTACCCATCTTAAGGCCGTCGAACCAGATGCAGTCGGGACTGTATTTATCTACAACCTCCCTGATTTTGTTCTCCCATTCGTTGGCAAATTCCTGAGCGGAAGCGCCAGCCTCCTCGTTCCAGTAAAAATCATTATAGGCCGGATCATAGATGTCCCAGGTCTTTTTTACCTCCATGGGTGTTTTTGATTTTTTCATGTACTGAGTGGAATATCCGAAGGTGCGCGCGTGATGAAACGTCGCGAGCAGCTTCATGTCGTCCTGCTTGCGAACCGCAGTGGCGATCTCGCCATAAATATCGCGCTTCGGCCCCTTTTCCATGGAGTCCCACTGCGTGAATTCGCTGTCCCACAAACAGAAACCATCGTGATGCACCAGCAGGATGCCGCCGAATTTTGCGCCGGCTTCGGCCATCAGCCCCACCCATTCATCCGCATTGAACTTTTCCGCGGTGAACATCGGCACAAAATCCTTGTAACCGAATTGATCGAGCGTTCCATATTTTTCGACGTGGTGCGAATAGATGCCCTTCTCATCCTTATCGGGACCGCTGTAGAGATTCGTGATATAGTCCGGGCCACCCTTGGCTGGCACGGAAAAGACGCTCCAGTGGGTATAGATGCCGAATTTGGCATCCTTCATCCACTCAGGGATCGGCTTCTTCGAGAGCGATTCCCAGTTGCCTTCAAATTTATCCTGCGCCGTTGTCGCAGTAACCAACAGGACCGCACTGCACAGCGTCATCCATCCAACGTTCTTTATCGTGTTCATATTCCAATACCTTTTGATTTAATCGGTTTTAACGCTGAGCTTGTTAATAAACTAAAATGATGGATCGTAGAACGGGTATTGCCGAGGCAGATCCAAGTGCTTATCCACGGTCCTGGGGTTGGTAAAAAACGTATAACCCTTCTGCATGGATTTTTCCTGCCAAAGCGGATCGTCCCAGGAATCCGGCAGACGGGTTGGATATGTATTGAGCAGCACATCGAATTTTTTGCGCTCGGCGGCGAACTCGGGGTTGTGCGTGATGTTTTCGTATCCGCGACCGTCCCACGAGCCGTTGGTCTTGTAGAAGCGGCCCTGCGGTTTTCCGTAGAGCGGGCAGACCGCTTCGAGCATGAAGTCCTTCGTGCGCACGAGACGCGTCGGGCCGGGAAAGGAATAGATTGCATCTTTGGTGGTTTCCGACTTTCCGGTCAGGAACGGCTTGAGGCTGGTTCCATCGACATGCTGATCCTTCGGGATTTCCGCACTGGCAAAATCGACGAGTGTGGGCAGCACATCGGTAAAGTCCATTAGTTCGTCCGTCATGCCACGTTGTTTGATGCCCGCACCGGCCACCATGAACGGGACATGTACGCCATATTCCACACCCCGGCCCTTGGCGGAGGATGTCGTTCCGTTGTCGGAAGCATAGAGAATGATGGTGTTGTCGGCGATGCCCAATTCCTCGACCTTCGCAATGACCTTACCCACCAGCTTGTCGGCATAGTTGAGCTGTGCGAGGAACATTTTCATG